>JAJRVB010000084.1 GCA_024277515.1 Nitrospirota bacterium
AAAATCAGTGATGTAAATTACATCATAACACGAAAGAGGGGAGGCTCGGACTGATACTCTATTAGTCAAGAATTGCTATGTATAAACCGAATAAGAGGTATAATCAGACAAGATGCTGCATATCAAACAAGGAACGTATACGTTATAAAATTAATGAAGCAGGCAAGAAGGCATTACAAAGATATTCCCTTTTGGGAAAACAGGGCACGACAGAAATTATTAACTCATTTCAGATCACTGGTGAAGACATATTTTGCAAACAGCACTCTCAATATGGTATCCGGTGTTTATAATGAAAAACCGGAAGCCACGGACGCAAAGATAGCCATTAACCTGATCATAAAAAATGCTTACGCAATAATAAGTCACGCAGGGATAAAAACCTATACAGCCTCTACTCCTTCAGTATCTGTCAGGGGACGCGGCAAAAATATGAATTTGATACTTAATATTTTTAATCTCGGCCGTAATGATATTGAACCTGATATTGCGATAGACTACATAGACCGGGCGATTGCTGTTTACAAATCCAACCGGGCATCTTCATTAGTACGGGTAATAAATCCCTTTTTCTGGCTGTCTGTTGCATTAAAATATCAAAAGCAGCCGGTCACGGTTAAAAAAAACCAATAACATATTTACCGGCTGTGAAGAGGATACAACCTGCCAGTATCCATTTAATTGTCCTGGCAGGGACAAATTTTTGCAGCCTTGCTCCGCAGTACATGCCTGCAAAACCGCCTGTTCCGAATAAGAAACCCAGGGTCCAGTCAGGCGCTACAGCCATGTCCGGATAAAAAGGGGCTATGAGCTGATAGAACAACACACCCGCAACGGAAGTTACAAAGGTCCCCATTAAGGCCGCACCCGCCACAGTATACACCGGGAGCCTGAAAAAACTTACAAAGAAAGGAGCAATAATAGCGCCCCCTCCAATGCCGTAAATCCCTCCGATAATCCCGACAATAAAACTTAGGCTCATAATGCCAAAAACACTTATATCAAATTCCTCTCCATAAAATTCATAAACTATACGGGAGAGGGTGAATTTCTTTACGACCGTCTTTGGCAGCTGTTTTTCATGACCCTGCTTTGATTTATACTGTTTGATCAGTTTTTGAAATTCTTCCTCTGCGGAAGGTTTGTTCCCCGCCCCGTTTTTCCTTCTCAATAAATCCTTCAGCAGCCTGCCCCCGATATACAGCAGGACCAATCCGGCAAACATTTTAAAGTTACGGGGATCAGGGAGATACTGAATACGCAGAACAGCCCCGATCAGGACCCCGGGCAGGGTTCCTGCAATAACGACCCATGTAAGCGGCCAGACCATGCGCCCTTCTTTAATATAACGGTATACCCCGCTTGGTATCGCTATTATATTGAACAGCTGGTTAGTGGCGCTTACTGAAGGGGTGTTAAAACCGAGTATGCTTACCTGGAACGGCAGTATCAGAAAGGCGCCTGATACACCTCCCATTGAGGTGAAGAAAGAAATTATAAAGGCAACTGCCGGAGGTATTAACGGGTGTACTTCAATGCCGGCAACCGGGAAATACATTTGTTATGTCCTTTCTGTTTATTAATAGTATATGCTATCGGTGTTCGTCTTTAAGCCAGGATTCATATGCAGGGGCCAGCACATCCCATGAAAAAGCCCGGGTCAGTTGATCTGCCTCATTTTCTGAAAGGCGTTTCTTTGCTAAAACTGCTTTTTCCAGACGTTGTTCAAAGTCGCCGTCGCTGTACAGAAATTCTGCAGGAAACAGTTCGGGATATGAAAGCCGGTCGGGTAGCAGCGGACGGCATCCCGCGCGGACAGCTTCCATAACGGAGATGCCGAAAAATTCATGCGATGCAGTGGATACTGTCAAATGGCCGTGCTTAAGCCACTTTGCATATTCCTCGCGGGATTCGGCATATCCAAAGTGGAGTATCCTGTGGGCGAGGCGCTTTTTTGCTTCTGTGAAAATGCGCGGATATTCCCTGAAGGATTCACCGAGGACTATGAGCCTGAAGTCTGTCCCTGAGCGGTCAAGCTCAAAGAGCGCGTGAAAGAAGAGTTCCGGATTTTTATCATGCTCCCACCTGTGGTTCCAGACAATGACCGGCGCTTCTGCAGCGGCAGGTTCAGCTGCGGCATCAATGGCCGAAAAATCGATGCAGGGAGGGATTACCCTGGATTTCCGGCGTATGTTATCACAGGGATTGTCCAGCTTCAGGTCGTATGATTTTTTCTGCAGTGTCTCGATCCCCTGCAGGAAGGATTCGAGATTGTACAGGGAATTAAATGCCAGTCCGTCCGATGCAAGGGCGGTGGTCATGTTTGTGAGCGCAAAATGAAAATCCCGCTCATCATTGACCTGGGCCGGGTAGACAAACTGGTTTTCATGAAAATAGGTGAGCAGGGGGACATCGCGCACCCATGCAGGCGCCATCCCGCGGAATGCGGCAACATCCACAAAAGTGGAGCAGAGAATCCTGTCGAATGTCCTGCCTGATTCATGCAGTTCAGCTGCATAAAAGGGGGCCGACATCCTCATCCGCCACTTCCATTTGCGTGCAGGAAGCGTCATGAATTCAAAGTGAAAGGGGAGCTGCCTCAGGCATGACAGAAAAGACCTGTGTGAACCGCCGTAATAAGGTTCCAGCACGAGGACCCGGAGGGGATCATGTTTTTCAGAAGCGGCCATCGGCAATTATAACATGTACCATATCGAGGTTGAACCTCGATATCCGGCAAAAAACTTAATAGTGATACCTCAGCTGTGCAATGAACACTTGATCATCATGGATCTTATAAACTATTCTGTGTTCATTTGTTATACGCCGTGACCAGTATCCTGATAAGCTATGTTTGAGCGGTTCAGGCTTTCCAATACCCTGATATTTATTCTTTTGAATGTCTTTCATTAATACATTTATCCTCTTCAGCATTTTCTTATCAGTGCGCTGCCAGTAAACATAGTCTTCCCATGCATGTTCTGAAAAAATCAGTTTCATTCAACCAGTTTCCGTTCTTTTCCATTGCCTTTTTCGAGTTCTTCGATTGATTCGAGGAGTCGTTTCGTGTTTTTGGGACTGTGGAGTAAATATGCTGTCTCATTTAATGCTTCGAAGTCCTCTAATGACATCATTACAACAGCATCATGTTTCTTCCGGGTAATGATAACGGGATCATGGTCATTGCAAACATCCTTCATTGTCTTTGCCAGATTGCTCCGCACAGATGTATAAGTGAGTGCCTTCATTATAAATCCTCCTTAATATTGTACATGTACATATTATTGTACATATAAAGAAAGATGTCAATTGTTTTGAGGGTCTCATGCAGACCTTTTTAAATGCCTTGGTGTTGACATGTCTGGAGAAACGTGGTATTTAGATAACAGTAGTTATTTCATCGTTGGCAAGCATTCCGGGAATAAAAATTGTAGAAACAGAAGGAGCATGATGGCACGAAGAGCAACGTGGCGGATACCAATACGATTAAAGGTGATACTGAAATCCGGGGGCAGGGTATGCCCCGGTGTTGCGCTGAATATTTCAGAAAACGGCATGTTTATCAACACTGATGACCCGGCATGCCCGGATAGTAATCAATATGACATTTCGATACCCGTGGAAGACGGTACACTCCAGGTCCCGGCTAAGTTAGTCAGGCTTTCAAAAAACAACGGCGGTCACGAGGGGATAGGTGTTAAGCTTTTAAATCCATCCGAGAATTATCTGACCTTTGTTGAAAACCTCCTGTTTGTTCTGTAAATCACTACTGCCTGTCACTCATATTTAAAATCTGCGTTAATCTGTGTAACTCAGCGGCTGACAGCTGTTCCCAGGTTAAGAATTAACCGGGAAATGTCGATGTGATTACGAAAGACTCAGAAAAAAACTGAATGCCTGGAAAGGCGGGCGGGAGATGAACATGAAGAAACTATTTACACTGATTACTCTGATAACAATTTTATCGGCTGCAGCGTGGGACAAGGCTTACAGCGCGGGGCATGAATTCGGACAGAGGGTGGCCCTGATTGTAGCAAAAAAATCCCGGAGTTCGCTTGATGTCAATACAATAAATACATTGAGGAACCTGGACCGTGGATACGGCGCTGAAAAAGAGGCCGATAATGTTAAGGAACAAAAGAGTGCGGATGACTATTATACCCTCGGAGTTTCTCATGATGAGGCAGGCCGGTATGAAGAGGCGATAGAGGCGTATAAACGCGCCATACGGATGAAACCGGAATATGCGGATGCGCATTATAATCTTGCAGTGTCGTACCTGATGATGAACAACAGCATCAGTGCGCACGCAGAATACACGGCACTGAAAAATATTGATTCGCTTATGGCCGACAACCTGTACGAGCAGATGATCAGCCTTATGTCCTCAAGCAGTGACAACCGATATATTATGCAGGTGGGTGCCTACAGAAATATGAAATATGCCGGCGAAATGATAGAGGCGCTGCGTTCGCAGTATATGTTTGCGTATATTAAGGAAGTGGGCGGACTGAACAAGGTCAGGATTCTCGGATTAAAGTCAAAAGAAGAGGCCGGGCGCATGATGGAGGAGATAAACCGCAGATTTCATGTCAAACCTCTTTTGTTTCCCGCACGTTAACTCTCACGGGTTACGCCATCCCGCTATATCTTTTAAAATCCGTATGATAAAATATCCTCAGTCAGGATCCTTCCTGTGTCATGAGGATTACCCCGTATGATTTAATTTCTGACTGATGCATCAGGTGTGGCCTTTGCGCGGAGAAATGTCCTGTGGGTGCGGCAGGCATGAAAAGTTTTTCATCCAATGGAGGTGCTCGAAAATGAGTAAGGGGGCGGGAGATAAAGATGGTGTATCAAGACGGGATTTCCTGGGTCTTGCATCGATCTGGGCCGCAGCACTTTCACTCCTGACAGTCCTTGGCGGAATATTCAAAATGATGAAGGCCCCTGTTCATTATGAAGAATCAAGAAAATTCAGGATCGGCAGGCCGGATGACTTTCCGGCAGGGACCGTAAAGAACCTCAGTGACAAAAACGTTTTTATTTTTAAAGACAATGAAGGAATCTATGCGATATCCAGTGTATGTACACATTTAGGCTGTATTGTTTCAGCGGTTGACCGGGGGTTTCAGTGTCCGTGCCATGGTTCAAAATTCAATAAACTCGGAAAAGTCATCAGCGGTCCCGCTCCGGGACCCCTGCCATGGCTTGAGGTAAGCAAGCATCTGGACGGCAGTCTTGTCGTTGATGCGGATAAAGAAGTAAAGATTGGAACAAAATTCAGGGTCTGACCGGAAGGAGGTCTTAGTGAGTGAGGCGGACCAGTCAGGATTAGGTAAATTCATAGACAACATAAAGGCCCTAAGGACGACCCTGCCCGGTTCTTATCTGAGGGCTGGTAAACCCGCATCGGACATGACAAAGGCCTCAGTCATGTTTAACAACTTTTTCCTCCATATCCAGGGAGTGAGGACCCACATTTATACGTTAAGGCCGGGATACACGCTCGGCATGGGCCTTATTTCGCTGTTTCTACTCGTTATTACCGTGGTCTCCGGGATACTGCTTACAATCTATTACATCCCCTCGATAGAGAGCGCCTATAATTCGGTAAAGGACATTAAATATGTGGTCTTTGCAGGGAACCTGACCAGAAACATCCACAAATGGGCAGGCGAGGGCATGATTATCTTTGTTATTCTCCATATGGCGAGGGTTTTATATACCGGTTCATACAAAAAAGGCAGGGAATTTAACTGGGTCATAGGGATCATTCTCCTCGCGATTACATTTATGATTAATTTTACCGGATATCTTCTCCCCTGGGACCAGCTCTCATACTGGGCACTGGTGATCGGAGCCAATATAGCGCAGTCGCTGAATGAACTGACCGATATCTTTGGTCTGACAAGGTACTTCGATATAGGGGGCCTGTTTAAAGAACTGCTTCTCGGGGGCACGGTCCCGGGTGAGGCGGCCATTCCGAGGGTCTATTTTTTCCATATTATGCTGCTTCCGCTTGTCATGTTTCTCTTTCTTGGCGCTCATTTCTGGCGGATAAGGAAAGACGGGGGGCTGACAAGGCCCGACATATTTGAGCTGGATGATGAGACCACCGTGCTGAGCCGGCCCGATCTCTTGCAGGCGGAAACTGCTGTCTTCCTTCTGACCTTTGCCGTGGTGCTCATTTATTCAATCTATATTAATGCGCCGCTGAAAGAGCTTGCCAATCCCCTGATCCCGGAAAACCCTGCCAGGGCTCCATGGTATTTTCTTGGGCTCCAGGAGCTGGTATCCTACTCCGCGTTTATGGGCGGTATAGGCCTGCCCGCGCTGGCCCTGACCGGGCTTGCCCTGATCCCGTACCTCGACAGGGAACCCCGGTATGTCGGGATATGGTTTTCAAATAAAGAGGGTAGGGGTGTCGCATTGCAGTCATTTTTTGTGGGTGTAATCGTTCTGACAGGGCTGCTTGCAATTACCGTAAATTTCGGATGGTTCAGGGACTGGTGGCCCGATGTGCCGCAGCTTGCAATTACAATGATTAATCCGGGAACGCTATGGGTTGGTTTTACCATGGCATGGTCCCTCCGGACGATCAGGAAGACAGGTTCTACAAGGATGGGGGCTATAGCACTGTTCACCATGTTTTTACTCAGCTATGTGATACTGACGTATATGGGTACAGAGCTGAGGGGCCCGAACTGGGAATTCTACTGGCCGCATGAACAATGGCCGGTGTATTAGAAAAAGGGAGATTATGTACAGGCGGTTCTATCTAATATTGTTGTTAATATCAGGGGTCGTTCTCTTTGCCTTTTCGATCCTTGCGATAGTCAAAGAGCTGAACCCTGAGTGGAAAGGGTACCAGTCTGAATATAAAAAAATATTTATTGATAATGCTGAAGGTCCGGAGGCTGACGTACTGGCGAAGCAGTTTGATATTGGGCATAAACAGATCTATTTAAAAAGACTCAAACGGGTCGACCGCTGCATGAACTGCCATGCCGGAGTGGAGAATCCATTTATGTCTGAAGCAGAGGTCCCGTACAGGAGGCACAGCGGCGATTATCTTGACAAACACCCGGTTGCAGAATTCGGATGCACTGTCTGCCATGATGGGCAGGGCCGTGCAACAAATATGAAAGAGGCTCATGGTATAGAATTTGATACGCACTGGGACAGGCCTGTTCTGCCATTCACGTATATTGAGAGTTCCTGTGCAGGATGTCATGACGCTGAAATGCTCAAAAATAACGGGGCGATCAAATTTGCAGCGGGTGAAAAACTCTTCAGGGAGAAAGGGTGCAGGGGCTGTCACAAGCTTGCAGGTGAAGGCGGTGTTCTTGGTAAGAATCTTGACGGTATAGGCTCCCGGCCGAAACATTATTTTTCGCTGCGGTATGTTGAGGGGGACAAGACTGCGTATGCATGGCTCAGGGAGCACTTTGTGGATCCGGCAAAGATCGTTCCGGATAGCGGGATGAAGGTTGTGCTGAATGATGAGGAAGCCGATCTCCTGACCGTGTATATGCTGACGATGAAATCCGGTGAGATCCCGAAGGAGTATAGACGTATAATGAATTATCCGGAAAGACCGGTGACCGGTGAGGCGTTGTACAGGATGTACTGCATTGCCTGCCACACTTCGGGTGAGCAGACTATTTATGATGAAATCTTCGGGCGGACCATCCCTGCGATTATGAACCCTTCATTTTTAAAATCCATTAATGACCGTTTGCTGACAGAGATGATTAAAGAAGGGCGAAACGGCACTCAGATGACGGCATGGAAGAATGATGCGGCAGGGCTTGGTGATGATGAGATACAAAGGATCGTTGCTTACATAACACGGAACAGGCCGGAGGCAGGACCGGAACCGTTCGGTTTCACTAAATTCAGTGCCGATGTCCGGGCCGGCCGGGAGTTGTATAAAGTCCGCTGCGCGTTCTGCCATGGAGAAACGGGGAGGGGAGGGAAGGGATTCCTTGGGATTGATCTTGCGAACCCGGTTATTCAGGGCGCTGACCCTGAATTTCTCGCTGTCACGGTACGTGACGGGAGGCCGGGTACGACCATGGTGCCATTCGGTGAAAAGGGTCTGAAACTGGAGGCCCGCGAAATTACAGACGTGGTTGCTTATGTAAGGACGCTTTCAATGAAAGAATAGAAATATGAAAAAAATTATAAAAGGAAATATCTTCATTATCTTTGCCCTGAGTCTGATGGTTCTGGCATTTGCCATCGAATCCCCGGCCCGGGATGATGATGCAGAATATGCAGCGATGATTGAATCGGGCAGGAAGGTCTACGAAGTCCGGTGTCTGTTATGCCATGGTGAAAACGGTGACGGGAATGGATTGGCCGGGATTATCCGGAGGGCGGAAAGAAACGGAAGGATACTGGAGATCTATCCAAGAGACCTTGCTATGGGTGTTTTCAGGTTCCGCACTACTCCCACCGGCTGCCTCCCGGTTGATCAGGATATTATTGATATAATATCAAACGGGGTCCCAAGATCATTTATGCCGTCTTATAAACATCTCCCCCGGGAAGACATCAAGGCTGTCAGGGAATACATCAAGACCTTTTCGTTCAGGTGGGAGGAGGAAGAACCCTGCGAGCCGATCAGTGTAAACAGGCCTGTATGGGCAGGTAATCCCGACTCCGTTAGAAAGGGCAGAAAGATATATAAAGAAATGAAATGCGGAGAATGTCATGGATATACAGGGAAGGGTGACGGGCCTAAGTCAAATGACCTGAAGGACGACCAGGGGAAACAGATCCTGCCCTTTAATTTTACGACGGGAAACCTGAAGAGGGGCTCTTCCCCTGAGAATGTTTATATAACGTTTACGACCGGGCTCGATGGTACGGGGATGCCGTCTTATGAAGATTCGCTGAATGAAGAGGACCGGTGGCACCTTGTTTCATATACATTACAATTAATGAAAAAGGGCGAATAATCGAGGTTGACTTTATGAAAAAGATATTGGTATTCATTCTGCTTGTTGCACTTATTATTCCGGCGTTGTCTTACGCAAAGAGAACGCCCCGGTATAAAGCCGTTGAGGTAACTAATGGGGGGACTATAAAAGGAACGATTAAGTCTGAGAACAGAGTTGATGACCCGGTAATCCCTATCCGTGTTAAACCAAAGGGAGATCCTGAAGAGACCAGGCTTGAAGAAGATACGTGCGGCAGCAGCCAGCAGGCAATGATGTATGTCTTGTCGCCGGACAATGAAGTCAAAAACGCCCTGGTAATTGTTGAAGGTATTACTCATGGCAGGGCGGCACCGAAAAAAGATATTACCATAAACAATCTCAGGTGCAGATTTGAACCCCTTGTCAGTATCGCATATGTAAAGTCATACTATATAATCAGGAACAGCGATCCATTGCTGCATAATACATGGTTAGGCAAGGTCCTGAATGCCGGCGCGAGGAGGACGATATTTAACCTTGCGCTTCCTTACAGGGACCAGGTCATAAAAAAACCGAACAGGGTGGCCGGACTGATTAATGTCAGGTGTGATATACATCCCTGGATGCGGGCATATGTATACTCATCCAGACATCCATATGCTGCAATTACGGATGCGGGCGGGAATTTTGAGATCAGGGACATTCCCCCCGGAACATATAAGATAAGGGTATGGCATGAGGGTTTTGAAGATATCATAAAAGAAGTTAAGGTCAAACCAGACAGCACGTCTGACTTCAGGGCGGTGTTTACGAATACCAGAAGGCCTTTTTTTATGAAATAGAGAGTTCCTTATATCGCTGTCAACAGCGGTTCATCGCCCCTGCCTTTGATCGTGTTTCTGTGTTATTATCACCATATGAAAATAATTGATATTCATATTCACGGAATTGGCGGATTTGACACCCGGACCGCCTCTGAGGACGATATTCTTCGCATTGCGCAGCTGCATGGGGAACAGGGAATTTCAGAAATTATCCTCACTGTTTATTCTTCTGCGATGGAGACCATGCATCAGAACATGCTTGC
>JAJRVB010000085.1 GCA_024277515.1 Nitrospirota bacterium
AGAAGAAAGAAGATAGTAGACAGTCGTCAGGAGTCGGAAGACAGCGAACAGATTGCGGAAAGCGGTCCTCAAATCCCGGAGACCTCCGGCAGCTTGTCTGTTACTCAAGGGCTGTCTTCTTCAGAGGTAGAGGTGATCGTTGAAAGGACGCTCGAGAAAAAGCTCAGGCCGATAAAAAATATCCTCCTCCAGATACAGGAGTCTTCATCCCGTCCGGGTATGAGTGAGATACTTGGGGGAATAGGATATATTATAGGATTAATGGGAATAGCAATGTATTTTAAAAGCAGGAGATAAGGAGATGTTCTGTCTATATCTTTAACTCTTTAACTCTTTAACTCATAACTTTTTTTATCATGCATCTTGAAGAATTTGCTGAAGGAAAATCTTTTTTCCACAGGCTTGACCCGAGGGTCAAGCTTCTGACCTTTATACCATATGTCATGGTTATCGCTGTTTCATATGGCCTGAGAATTCCGATAACAGCGCTTGCGCTTTCTTCCGTTATGACGGTCATTGCGGGATTAAACAGGAAAAAACTTCTGAACAGGCTTATTGTAGTCAATATCTTTGTTCTTACTCTCTGGTTATTTATACCATTCAGTTATCCCGGTGAAGAGTTCTTCAGGACAGGCCCGTTCACCGCCTCAAAAGAAGGCTCCCTTTATGTCCTCTCTATCACAATGAAGACCAATGCAATTGTATTGGCGACAATAGCGATCCTTGGCACCTCCGAGGTCTTTTCGCTTGCCCATGCCTTTGTCCATCTGAAGGCGCCGGGGAAGCTCGTCCATTTATTCTTTTTTTTCTACAGATACATAAGTGTATTGCATGAGGAATACACAAGGCTGAAAAGGGCGATGATAATCCGTTCCTTCAGACCGGGGACAAATCTGCATACTTATAAATCCTATGCGTATCTTGTGGGAATGTTGATTGTAAGCAGTTATGAGAGGGCACAGAGGATTTACCATGCAATGCTTTGCAGGGGGTTTACCGGGAAGTTTCCTGTAATAGACCATTTCAGTTTAAGAAAAAGTGATATAATGTTCGGAATGTTGATGAGTGTGGTCACGCTTGCAATGATATATATTATGTGAGGGTCATTTGATAGAGATCAAGGATTTAAGTTTTGGTTATTCAAACGGCGGCAGGATATTTGATGGTCTGAATTTCTCATTGAACAAGGGAGAGAAAATCGGTCTTGTCGGTCCGAACGGCGCAGGCAAGACCACACTCTTTTACCTGATTATGGGGCTGCTGAAACCCGGGGACGGAGAGATAAGGGTCTTTGGCAGACCAAGAATAAATGAAGAAGATTTCGTTGAGGTCAGACGGAAGATCGGCCTGCTGTTTCAGGAGTCTGAAGATCAATTGTTCTGTCCGACCGTTGAGGAAGATATAGCATTCGGGCCTCTTAATCTCGGCAAGTCTCACAACGAGGCAAAGGCCATTGTCAGGGAGACCTGCGGGAGGCTGGGGCTTAAGGGTTTTGAAAAGAAGGTAATACACCGGCTCTCAGGCGGTGAAAAGAGGCTTGTTGCCCTTGCCACGGTAATGTCGATGAACCCCGAGTGCTATCTGTTTGATGAGCCGACAGCAGGACTTGACAAGGCGACCACAGACAGATTTTTAAGGTGCCTCAGGGAATACACGGATACATATATTATTATCACTCATGACCATGAATTTTTAAAAAATGCAGTTGATAAGATATATAAGCTCGAAGAAGGCAAGATAGAAACCCCTGAACAGAAACCTCAAGCAGTTTAAGCCTTTTTTTGCGATATTGGCATTGTTTTGCCAGTTTGGCAAAATGATATCCCCCTGGTTCCACCTAACCCCGTAATTTATAACTATTCTTTCCTGGTATATATTTTGCTTTCTTTAATGTAACTTGAAAAAAATCAACGTGTCAGCAGATGCCTGACAAATCGGGATAGGAAAACATTAAGGAAAGTAGTATTACAGGGGCAAAAACACTTTATTGTTTACAGTTATGTCGAATAGTGTTAAAATAAGTTACAAAACATCCTGTATTGATTACACCCGGTTAAGTGTAGTTCAACGTCTGTGTATTTAAAGGAAATTAAGAGAAAACCGTATTGAATATATATCACCGGTCACGGTTATAAGGAGAACTATAATGCAGAATAAAATATTAACATTTGCCTTAGGGCTTATGATGATTGGGGCGAATGTCTTTGCTCAGGATGTCTCTATAGACGGGACGGGTAACATGACGACCGGTTCATCCAACGGCGGCGCCAATCTTGAAGTAACCGGATCTTCGGGAGAGGATGGCGTAGTCGGTTCTGCGAGCGGAACCGGGGCTTCAGGAGTTTACGGAATCAATACGGACAGTAACAATTACGGAACCCTGGGACATTCGGACTATGGTGTGTATGGCAGCAGCAGTAGCGGTGCAGCAGGTTTTTTTCAGGGCAATGCAGAGGTCACAGGCAACCTGACGGTTGGCGGGACCATCTCGGGAAGTATTTCAGCCAGCGAGACTGACCCTGTCTTTTCGGTATGGGACAGGAGTACAGGAGTTTCGATCACGGAATCACAGATAACGGACCTGTCACACTTTACTGCCGGAGATGAGACAGATCCGCAGGTCGGCACGCTCACGAATGCGAAGTGGTGCACGTCTGACGGATTGCAGGTGAACTGTACGTCAGATGCACCGGCAGGCGGAGGAGGCGTTTCTTATGCGAGATATGCCGTGGTTGCAAAAAGCGGGGGTGACTATATAACACCCATGACCGCAATGAATGATCTGGCAACATGGTGCGGAACACCTGCCGAATCAACCCCGTGTCTTTTAAAGATAATGCCGGGAGTATATTCGGTAAATCCGGACTACCTGCAGATGCAGAGCTATGTTGATATTGAGGGCTCCGGTGAAAACGTGACAAAAATAACAGGGAGTCTGGACAGCGCATCCAATGGTGTAGTAAACGGCGCCAGCAATGCTGAGATAAGGTTTATTACAGTAGAGAATACCGGTACAGGAACTAATGTCAATGCTATTTTCAATAACGGGGTTTCACCAAAAATAACGAATGTCACGG
>JAJRVB010000086.1 GCA_024277515.1 Nitrospirota bacterium
ATAATCCATGTCAACGTCAACGGTTATGGGATTAGCCAGGAAGGCCGATGTATTCCCTGTAGGGATTTTCCAGTAGTTTGTATTTTCGACCCATGAGTTTATAACTCCGTCAGCCCCTCCGGAGATTTGAATGACAAACAGATTCGCGCTCTGGAAGCTCGTCAGGTTTGAGCCCTGATCATAGTTTGTCGGGCCTGATCCGAAGATTGCAAACCATTTATCTCCGACCTTTGCTACTGAAGGGTAGGACATGCTCAGACCAAGGCCCGGATCTGAAAATGTCCATAAAAGCCGCGGATTCAGGGGGTCCGTGATATCAAGCGCAAAGTACTCGGGTGAAGCGCTATAGGCTGTGCCGCCTGAAGTCCAGCTTATGCCTTTGCCTCCGTAACGATACCCTCCTATCAAAATAGTGCCCCATCCCTCAGTGTGTGTTGCGTCTGCACTGAATATCCTTGCATCTGTTATTTTCGGTTTGAGGTCTGCAAAATATACATGTGTATAGTCGGGGTCGGTCAGCCACTTCAGGTGGGGCAGAAGCCCGCGGGGAATGAATGCCCAGAGTTCATCACCGAGCGCGTATACCCCTGTGGTGCAATCTCCGTTACTGTCAGGAGCGCCGGTGCAGTATGAGTGTTTTTTATCACTGAAAAAACCACCGTTAAAGGCGTGCAGCATACCGTCATTTGCACCGACATACACTGTATGCCTCCTGTCCCTGTACTGTTTGAGGAAGGCATAGTATGTGATGTCCTTGTAAAGCATGTCATAGTTTTCCATGGGCTGCCCCACAACGGAGGGGGTAGAATAGATTATGTCCCCGAGTTTCCAGACACGCGTTACGATCTCGCCTTCCGGGGTAATGCTTCTCTGCCTGTATCCTTCGGGATGGCCTGCATCAACAGTGTACGGCAGGAAATCAACCCCGGTCTTGCTGTTCGTAAAATCATATCCACGGACCCAGTTAATGATATTTTCAGCTTCAGTGGTGTCAGCCGCCCTCAGGTACGGTTCGAAGACAGCAGCATTGGCAGGTATTAACTCAGTCATGTCCAGCCCGGTTGTTGATGCGTATATCATCCTCCTCGGATAGGGGGCCGTCAGCAGCGGATCAGGATTTCTGAGCCAGAGCTTTTCTCCGCTTCGCCATATGGAATTGATCTTGTTAATCTGTACTGTAGACACGGGTGTGGAGGAGTCTTTTACACCGTCTTTGTCTGAGTCGGTAAACAGGTTGGCCTGGGCCCCGAATTCGGCCGAGTACTCCATTTCAATAATCCGGTCAATGCCCAGATCAAGGACCGCATCTCCATCTGTATCTTCCCTGATATTTCCATAACTGTCAACGAAAAGGGCATGCATAAACCCGAGCCACTTCCGGATCTCAACATTCTCCACTTTCTCGGGATAGAAATATGCCTGGTAAATTGCCCCTTCACCTTCACCGGTCGTTGCCAGAACACTCACCGCGGTTCCTGATGAAGACTGCTGCAGCATGTCGGATATGGCTGTCAAAAGCTTTCCTTCAAGCTTGTTGCCGTCAGTGGCCTCGTAGTATGTGTCCGGAATCCCGTCGGGTGATCCGGCATCGCCTTTTTTGTCCCATTCCTTGCAGTTATTATCCATAGGTGGAGACAATGGATCACACGGCGCGGCAGGGAGTGTAACTGTCCTGCTGTCTCCGGGATAGCCGGTCCTGTTATACGGCCATTTGTTTCCGTCAAAGTCGTCAAATGAACCATACATGGCTGTCTGCTGAAGGGAATTTCTTCCACCTGCCGCATCACCAAATGTATACACGGCATAAGTGTAAATATTTTGTTCATCCGCTATGTCTGCCCGGATATCATTTACATGGCTTACCGTTGCAGGGACCACAGGGTCTACCCCGCCGTTCCACTCGCCGTCGGATATCAGAAGTACAAAGTTCTTGCGGCATGAAATAGCAGTCCCGTTTTCATATAATGGATCCGTGAGTGAGCCGGGACCTGCCATATATCCGCTGTTTGCTTCATATGAGTAATTGTCAATTTGAGTGAAATAGTCGTAGGCCTCGCGTAATGCCTCGCCCGTGGGAGTACCGTGGTAAGGTGGTTCGCTCTGTAGTGCAGTAAGTAGGGAGGACATATTGGAACCGTCAATCCCGGCCCTCATTTCCCCCTGCCTGCCGTCATTGGCGTATACCATCAGGCCGAACCGCGGAGAGTTTGCATCCCAGACCCCGTCGTGGTCTTTATCGGAAAGGTTCTGGATAATGCCTCTTCTCTCTTTTTCAGGCACATCTACCTGTGTGTTTGCACTGGAAAGGTTGCCTACCATACATGAACCGCCGCAGCTTTCGATCTGGGTGCCGGCTACAGCTGTGTTGATGTCCAGTCTTGTCCAGATGGATGTATCGAATGTATAATCATTAAAATTGTCACTGCTGCACACATCACAGATGAAATCATCAAATTCCCCTGATCCGAGCGTACTGCTCGAATACGATGCGGTTGCCATCCCGATGAGGGCATTGGCGGGCATGCTGACGACCACACTGCCCCGGTAAGTCCAGCTTGCACCGTCATCCGAATAGTATGCATCGAATGTATCCCCGGTCCTGACTATGCGCACCCATTCCGGG
>JAJRVB010000087.1 GCA_024277515.1 Nitrospirota bacterium
TAGAACTCATCCGGCAGAGATGTCTACCGGATTGCACAAATTATATGCACCTCCTTTCCCAGATTATTTCATTTAAGATGTAATAACCCCATATCAGAGATCGGGCTTGTCTTTGATAATCGATTATACGGCAATAGAGCTGGCCTGGAAAAACTGGACAGAGGGATAAGTGATAAAGCTGCTCAAAAGAAAATCAGGGGGTATCAGGCATAGGGATAGCTTGAAAATAAGGAATAAGGCAGAAAAGAGAAAGAGACAGGAGGAGTAAAAATGGCGCATCCTGCTCCGACTCTGTCAAGTCGGAATCGACTCGTACCGAGATGGAAGTGCAGAACAACCATCAAACAGAGCAGGCAGGATGCAACTTAAGACTATCCTAAACCGGGTACAAAAAATCAAGTCGTTTGTGTACGGGTGCCTTTACTCTTCCTTGTCTCTTCAGGATAGTGTGAAATGCGTAGACACGATACCATTGTTTTCTAAAGATCATTTAGTATTAGTCAACTGCAAGACAGAAAAGAAATGCAGGGCGTATTGCAATACGCCTCTCGCTTCTATGGTGATTTCAGTTGATTTCCTGCTAATATAAAGTGTTTCCCGGTTGCCTGATCCTGGCATGATTAATGTGGAGGTTTCATATCAAGCAGAAAAAGTCCCATACGACTGCAGCTGAGTCAAAGACGTTCATTTATTTTCTTATGGCAACAGCCATGATTTGCGGGGCCATGGTCATGGTCATAGAAGTACTGGGGTCAAAGGTAATCGGACCTGTCTTTGGGGTCAGTCTTTTTGTCTGGACATCTCTCATTGCTGTTGCCCTTGTGGCACTGGCCACGGGATACGCAGTCGGAGGCGCTTACTCTGACAGGAAGAAAAGTCCTGACAGCCTCTACCTGATAATACTTGCTGCCGGCCTGCTGTCAATGTTAGTGCCTGTCATGAAGGAAACAGTGCTTAAGACCTGCCAGCCCCTCGGATTACGTGCCGGGTCTTTAATCAGTTCCACGGTGCTTTTCGGCCCTTCTCTGTTTTTACTGGGGTGTGTTTCTCCTTACATCGTAAAGATTGCCGCAAGAGAACTGAAAAACATCGGCAGGACAGTCGGTGTCTTTTATGCTATTTCTACGGTAGGGAGTTTTCTGGGAACAGTGGCAACAGGATTTTTTCTTATAGCTTTTTTTGGAGTTTCCAAAATATTCTGGTTCGTGGGACTGACACTGATCTGTCTGTCAGCTGTATATTTCCTCGTCTTCAAAAAACAGGGGTGGTGTATAGCCGTTCTTGTGATGACATTGTTTCTTATTCCAGGCGAATCAGTCAAGTCCAGGGAGCTTCCAGGAGGCGTCAGGCTTGTGGAAATCAGCAGTATGGATTCTTTTTACGGGAGTCTCAAGATTGTTGACAGTATTAATGCCGCCCGGAATACTCAATACCGCGTAATGCTGCTTGATGGAATAATGCAGAGCGCAATAGATTACAAAAGCGGACTCTCTCTGCTTGATTATCCCTATCTGCTCCAGGCGCTTCCTTACAGTGTATCCCCTAATGGGAAAAATGCCCTTGTAATAGGCCTTGGCGCTGGTGTAATACCGGCCTGGTTCAGTGAAAAGGGGATCGGTTCCGATGTAGTAGATATAAATCCTCAGGTAATCAATGCAGCCAGGGAACATTTCAGGTTCAAGGATTCAGGTGAAGTTTATATGACCGATGCGAGGTTTTATCTCGAAAAGACCGAAAAGAAGTATGACTATATAGTGCTCGACATTTTCCTCGGCGAGATAACCCCGTCTCATGTATTCAGCATCGAGTCTTTCAGACTGATAAAAAGCAGGATGACTGAAAAAGGTGTGCTCGCGGTTAATCTGCTCGGGACGCTCGAAAAGGGGACCATCGTTATAGACTCGGTAATAAAGACCATACGTTCAGTCTTTCAGACCGCTGATACATACAGACTGTATGCCGCCGGAGATGAAGAACCGGGAGGAAATATCATTGTAATAGCATATGACTTTTCACCCGTGCCGTTTGATCCGGCTGTGTTTGAACGGTTAAGCATCCATCCCCTGGCCCAAGATAGAATCAGAAATCTGTCAGGTAAATACAAGCCCCCGTTAAATCCGGAAGCGTTTGTGCTTACCGACGAATATAATCCTATTGATCATCTGGATCTTGAATATAAAGAGAGACTGAGAAGGCATATCTTCAGCAAAGAATTTATAGACTTTATCCTGTAGGGGCTTGAAAGCAAAATTCCAATTTCAAAACCCCAGTGTGCGGCTAAAGATTATTACGCTTTAAAAACTCCATAAACGGATGCGTCTCAAGCGATTTGGCATAATCCACGGTAAGGACCAGACCGCAGTCTGTACATGCCTTCTTGTCTGTCAAAGCAGTGCCGCAGGCCGGGCACTCTCCACTGAAGTAACTTGAGGACGAATCTTTCACCATTTGAGCATAATACTCTTTCAGGAGATGAATGGCCGTATCAAATGATTCCTCAGGCAGATGAAATGCATACTCATCACCCCTGCAGGAAGAACATGAGGCCCCTGAAACAGGATGTATTTCATAGGGGACATTGCCCTTCACAAAAATTTCCTCAATCTCTCGGGACTCATCTCCGCTGAACTTCGGGATTTCGACTAAAGGGCCGGCCAACTTTTCATTGGGCCGGGTCAGCTGTGAAGACGCATGACAGGATGAAATGCCGTTTTCATAAGCGCATTCAGCCGGTTTTTCGTCCGGAACGGGAATATCCACTCCTCTTTGAGCGAGCACCGTCCCGGCTGTTTCAGCAGCCATGTCTTCATATTCTCTGTTAACATTCCTGGCTATTCCGATCAGGACCTCATCCGCCAGTCCTTCATATGTTTTCTGCAGTTCTTTCCTTCCGGGGATATCCATTGTTCAAAAACTCCTTTCATGGTATTTATACATCGCAACAACCATAATATTATGCGAGTATTTTCAGGACACCGGCCGGTCCAATCAGGGCGCCCGTCAGGAACATACCTTTTGCCGCAGCAGAAGGGAACCGGTCATTAAAGGCAAAACAATATAGTGTGCTAATCCCGGCGCTCACCAAAAAGACAACACCTGCCAGGGCCTTCCCCGGCGGGCCCGGATGGACGGCCCAATAAATAATCATTGACGGTACGGACAGTATAATCAGTAGAAATATCAATATCGTCCCGACCGCGATAACATAAGGATATGCCGGCCTCAGAAGCAGCAGAAAGCGGTATATACGGGGCTGACCAGGCTTCAGGTCAAAAGAGATCGTCTTCGAAAACACATCAACCACGTCAATCATGGAGCCGCACTTTATGTTCAGCCAAAACACCGCGGAACAGACAATGATCAGGGCAATCAGAATTAGCACGGATGCAATAAGATGATAATACGTTACCAATATGCTGTAATGAAAAAAAATCGCGCTTAATGCAGACACGAAAAGTCCTGCAATAAACGATGCAATTAAAGGCATCATCATGCATCCAGCTCTGCAATCCATATAGTATGTCTCGCTCCGCCGCGCTTGCCTCGAGCCCTCACACGAATTTCCTCCACATCAAAACCGGCCCGGCTGAGACGCCGGGCAAACACCCGGTCAGGACTCGCGGACCAGACAGCCAGCACCCCGCCGGGACGCAGGGCCTCTGAAGCAGCAGTCAGTCCGGCCGACGTGTACAGCCAGTCATTGCCCTGCCTGGTCAGGCCCTGGGGCCCGTTGTCCACATCGAGCAGGACAGCGTCATATGCCATGTTCTCCTCACGCAGAACATCTGCTACATCCGCCTCGCGTACTATGACCCTCGCATCCTCAAGGGGATGGCCGGTCAGGTCGGCAAGCACCCCCCGGTTCCACTCCACAACAGAGGGAACAAGCTCCGCCACCACGATCTGCGCCTCCTGCCCGAGCTGCTGAAGCGCTGTTGCCATTGTGAATCCCATGCCCAGTCCGCCGATAAGAATCCGCGGGCCGGGGCGGGCGGCAATCTTTTCACATGCAAGCCTCGCGAGGGCGTCTTCCGAACCATACACCCGGCTGTTCATAAGTTCACAGCCGTCCACCCGGATCGAAAACTCCCCTCCCCGCCTGTACAGGCAAAGCTCTCCCCTGCTGCCGGGCACCTTTGAACTGTCAATGAACTCCCAGGGAATCATATAAACCACCATGTTAATTTATTTGAAGAATTAATAATTGCAGGAGATTGAGTACGATCCTTTGCCGGCAAAACGGTCATCATCAATACCGGAACAGGAAAGAGACATTTGTTGTCTCATTTTTCTTTTTAATATACACCTGGAGTTTATTATTCAGGAAATGAGCAATAACGGACCCGACAAACGCTCCGGCAACATCCGCTGCCATCTGATCGCCGCTGAAATAGTTGTCCCCCTTGGAGCTGTCGCCTATTTCCTTTATCAGTCCGGGTATGCTACCTATGAACGTACCACCCGCAATATCGCCCACGGCCCCGAAATCATAGCTGTAATGGAGAAAACTCTCACCAGCCGCCCCGAGCGGCACAGACACCCCAAAGTGTTTCCCAAGGGTGTTATCAGCAGCAAATGAGCATAACGGAGTCAATAAAATAATAAAGCATGTTAAATACTTCAATATGCTGCCTGCCATTATGAAAAACCTCCGGATTGTTTGTTAAGAATTGCCAACATAAGACATGTGCGCTGCCTTACAAAAGAAGTCCTTTAATTATATAGCAAATCTGAATATTATACAAAGAGCGGGTGAGGCAAAGGGTGTGATTCATTCAACGGGTATCATCTGGACATAAAAATGTAAAAATCAAAGACCAAAGATTAAAATTAAGGAAAATGATTTTATATAATAAGAACTTCCATAATTTTGATCTTTTATGTTTAATATTTGATCTTGCATTGCCTTGCTGTGTTTACCCGCCCCTGAATGCTTACTTTGCATTCAGGGGCGGGCCTGACACGGGACCTCTCACCATGGCTGATATTCCCCTTCAACCGTCCGCATTACAGGCTGATCTTTCTCATAAAGGCCGCCGTCTCTTCAGGGATCGCGGAATTGATATATATTCCGGACCCCAGTTCAAACCCAGCGGCCAGGGTAAGACGCGGAATAATCTGAATATGCCAGAGATAATATGTCTTGTGTTCATCATCCACAGGCGCAGTATGGATGATCATATTAAAATCAGGGTCCTCAAGACCCCGGTAAAGTTTTAACAGGATTTCTTTCAGAATCACGGCAAGACCTTTAATTTCAATATCAACAATCTTCCCGAATGAGGAACTGTGCATCTTGGGCATGATCCAAGTCTCAAATGGATAAAGCGATGCAAACGGATGCAGCGCCACAAAGTAATCCGTCTCCCTGACAATCCGCACCCCTTCCTCGACTTCGTTAAACAGGAGATCACAGTAGAGGCAGCGCCCGGTATTGTCGAAGTGCTGCGTCGCAATTTCAAACCGTCTGCGAATATAGGGCGGCACGATAGGGGAAGCAACAATCTGTGCATGGGCATGTTCAAGAGAAGTCCCGGAGGCCCTTCCATGGTTTTTGAATATAATGATGATTTTTATATTCGGGTCCTTCTTCATCTCAAGATATCTGTCCCTGTAGGCCATGATAATATTTTCGATATCTTCAACGGGCATTAACGCAACACACTGATTATGCACCGGTGTTTCTATAATAACTTCATGCCTGCCGTAACCATGGCTCTTTCTGAATGTCTTCCACTCCTCCCGTTTTGTGTCTCCATCAGGCGACAAGGCGGCAAATTTGTTCGGGACAACCCGCATCCGCCAGCTGTCACTGTTTCCATACACAGCTTCAGCCTCCGGGGTCCTGTCCTCATTGCCCGGGCAAAACGGACACTCCTCATCATGCTCAGGCAGGGGCGGCCTGACCTTTCCATTTCTACTGAATTCCTGCGGCTGCTTTGCCTTTTCCTTTGATATGATGACCCAGTCAAATGTTGTCGGGTCCTGTCTCAGTTCAGACATGCTATCTCCTTGTATCCTGCTGAATGTTTGCTTTCAATGTAGCTTGATTATATCAGGATGAGCAATAAAGTCAACTGCAATATCAAGAGAATCGTAACCAGTCAGTCACAGGTATCATCCGGGCATGGAAATGTAAAAATCAAATACCAAAGATCAAAATTAAGGAGAATTATTTATAGGATAAAAACCCTTCCATAATTTTGATTTTTTATTTTTAATATTTTATCTTTTCTTGCCTGCTATTATTACCCGTAATTGAATAGTTACAGAGAATCGAGTTTATGTTTGTCCATGCGGGCTGCGAAAAGTCATACGCATGAACCTTGTCATTACTATACGCATAAATATATAGGTGAACAAAAAGGTCGGGAAGTATCCATAAGCAGAGCCCGCAAGAGGTATGGTAAACGGTAAATGGAATTCCACCCCGCCGAAGCGGTACTGCATCCACCCGAGGGCGATAAAGAGCGGCCATAATGAAGCAGCGGAAAGGGTAATCTGCGAGAAAAAGCTCTTCCCGTACGCCTCGTTTGCGATACTGTTGCAGGCCCTGAAAGCCGCCTTGTCCCCTGCCTTAAGCGCCTCCACAGAGAGGTCCTGATAGTGATTAATCTCCTGATTTTCCCTGGCGATCATTTTTCTGTTTATGCGGAAGGCAATGGATATTGAAAGCTCGCCTATGACAACACTGGCCAACGACAAAACGAGTGTTCCCAGATAATACCCGGCGAGTGGATTACCGGGGAATCTGTAAAAAGGCATGAGAAATTCATCAATTAAATGGTATAAGGAAACAATAATATCCATTTTATACTGTTTTCGTTTTCCGAAATCCGTGTTCCGCCGCGATTATTTACGGTCACGGATTGCGTCCTCTATATGCAAGCCCTAAAACGGCGGCACTATGCTGTGACCGAGGAAACCCTTTGACGTATACCTGATCCCGACATAAATGGCCAGAACGACAAACAGCCTCTTCAGCCAGATATCAGGAATGTACTTCGAGGTCCGGGGCCCGATCATTGATCCCACAAAGATCCCGAACAGCTCCACGCCTATAAGAGGCCAGTAGACAATAACCCCCTTGAGCACCATGTATGAAAATATGCTCACCAGCATTCCTACAAATACGGTCAAAGCTGATGTCCCGGCAACCAGAAACATGGGCAGTCCGGCGATGCTTGTCAGAAAGGGCACAAATAGAAAGCCCCCGCCTATGCCGAGAAAAGAGGCGAGCGCTGCGATGAAGAAACCTCCTATAACCGGGATGA
>JAJRVB010000088.1 GCA_024277515.1 Nitrospirota bacterium
AATGAAATTCACCGTCTGAGTTGAATACCTGAATTACTCCCATATAACTGTCGCTCACGAATATCCGTTCATTGCCGTCCGTTGCAATCCCCTTGGGACGGAAAAATTTCCCCTTTGTCACTCCCCATCCACCGATGATATTCACGAATAATCCGTCCGGGTTAAAAACCTGTACCCTTGTATTGACCACATCCGTTATATACAGGTAGTTGTTCCTGTCGAGTGCCATAAGAAAGGGGTATCTGAACTCGCGGTCTTCTTCGCCTGGAGACCCGATTGTCTGGAACAATTCCATGTCGGACATGTCATATACCAGAAAATAATGGTTCTCGTTGTCAGCAACATACAGCCTGTTTAACGTCTCGTTCACTGCAACATCCGTAGGGTCCGCGGGTTTTATCCTTGAATGGATATTTATCCGGCTGATGTAGTTCCCGGTGGGACTGAATATCTGGACCCTGCTGTTTCCCGAATCCGCAATGTAGACATTCCCTGAATCGCCTACATCGATCCCCATCGGGAATTTGAACTGCCCCTTCAGTGTCCCTTTGCTGCCGAATGAGAAAGCAAACTTGCCGTTCCGGTCAAAGACCTTGATTTTGTTGTTTACTCCGTCGACAACATAGATGAGACCGTCTTTTGATACGGCGACATCACTCGGCTGGCTGAAGTTGTGGGTTATGTCAAAAAGATGTGTAACGGGTGTGAGCTGTATGGCGGACGCATATTCTGCTGCCACTGAAGACAGTAGCAGCAGAATACAGGAAAAAAAAACTGTAAGTATGTGCCTGGGAGACATGGATATATTATATGATATTTTTCTCCTCAATATGTATATAACGTGTGCCTCGGTTTCCGACTTGGTTCAGCGGAACGTCTATTTTTTTAGAGTCTCACCGGGATGCAGCATATTCGGCATATAAAATTTCGTATAATTCTTTATCATGCCGACTACTTCGGTGCTTGTGATAGAGTCTATCCTCTCTTTCGGATATCCAATGGCATCAAAGGGCAGAATCGGATTTTCCGTCTGGTGACAGTCTTCACATATGTAGGGTTGTTTGGCGACTATTTTGTGCAGCAATTTTTTGGCCCTTGATTTCTGCGCTTCAGTTAATGACTCCTCTCTTGAGCGGTATTCAAGGGCAAAATCAATGCGATCCTGGGAATCGACCCGCTGAATGGTGCCGTTGATTTTCTCAAAGGGGATAATTTTTGCTTTAAATGAACCGGGGCTGCTTTTCTTTACCGGACTCGCAACGATATCACCCGTCTTTCTGTCGTACCATTTGAAAATCCCGGTCTTCTCCTGACCGTCGAGCCTGACGTGACAGGTCTCACAGCCTACGAAGAAGGCGTGCATATTCAGAAAAGCCCGTAATTCCTTTACCGCGTCATGGGGCATGTCTCCGTGGCAGTTTATGCAATATGAGCGTTTGTCCGGGCCTATATCAAAGCCGATATGATGAAAGTGGCCCTTTATTCTTACCTCTTCGAGAATGCGGTATCCGAGATAGCGCTTTACCCTTTCCTCGCTTTCAAGGATGATTTTCTCAAAGTTGCTTTTTTTGCCCTTTTCTTCCCGTTCTTCCTTGAATTTCGAGATCTCCTGGGCTTGCTTCCTGTTGCTGTATTCATGCAGTATGTGAGCAAATGTGACCTTCCAGATTACTACCATAAAAAACACCACAAGCGCCATAAAGGCGAGCATATAAATCTTGAAAAAGAAATTTTTCATGAGGATGCACCTCCTTCATGTGCTTCATGTTCGTGAGCGCCATGAGGTGGAAGTATCTCGTGTTCCAGCCCCGCTTTTTTCATTATTTTCACGTAATACTGGTAATGTTCTTCAACCATTAACTCCTCTGACAGATAACCGGTCAGAAATACAGTGCCCATCGGAAAAACGGAGATTGAGAAATGGACATTATACCAGTGCCAGATAAACAGGAAGAGGCCGGCAAGCAATGCTTCATCACTATGGGCTATGATCAGGAAGTTTAACACTCCACCTGGCACTATATGTGTGAAAAGCTCCTTGTTCCATAAGATAAGTCCGGAAAAACCGATGATAACCATACCCCAGAAGGGCGCCCAGTAATCGAATTTCTCTTTCCAGGTCATCTCATCACCGTCAGGCCGTTTGTTGGTAAGAAAGAAAAGGTACTTCATAAGGTCCCTTATGTCAAGGGCATCCTTTAGATTGGGCACCATTTTTTGTGTGAGGACCGTTTTTACCGCATCCCATTTCCCCAGTTCCCCTTTCTTTTTCAGGGGTTCAATATGGTACTTGCGTATAACGTATATAAGGTAAAAGATATGATAGAAGAATAACAGCATCAGGATTGCGCCGTTTACCTTATGAACGACCGGCGCATATTTGATCCCGCCGAACAATGCGTAAAGATACGGCGCCCATGAGGCATCATGAAATTTCAGCGGCATACCCGTTAACACAAGGAGAACTACTGTAACAGCCAGAATAATATGCTGGATCCTCTGGTTAAGACTGAACCGGTAGAAGTATTTTTTCCCGTCTTTTATTTTGATCATCGGATATTTTTCCATGTTTATTTCCTCCGTCCTATCGTTGCATGCGGAAAGAATCTTCTTAGCAGATCAAGGAATATAACACCCATTAATGGAAGCAGCGTGCCACCGGTCAGTACGATAAAAAAGAATGTAAAAAAGTATTGTGCAGGGCTCTGCGTCAGGTTGAATTCAGCATGCACCCCGTATGTTGCAAACTTTGGGGATGCACTGGGATGACAGTCAATCGTTGCACAGATTTTGCCTTTGTTGTCTTTGTGAATGGAAGATGCAGGGTCTTTATGGCCCAGCATCTGGTGGACCGAGTCCCCCTTGTTGACGTGGCAGTCAAGACAGTCGGGGATGCGTTCGTCGAGAAAGCTGGCAGCCTTTCCATGAAAGGTTTCCCCGTATGAGATCACTGCCTTGGTTGAGAGTTCATGTCTTGCAACAAGTGCCGGATCGTCATGGCACCTCCCGCACATTTCAGCAATGTTCAGAGGGTTTCTGCTCTTGTGCAGCCTCGTTGTAACATGATTATAAAATTGGTAAACAAACTCCTCTTTTTTATGGCAGACCTTGCATCTGCTGAGCGACTGCTCGGATATGCCGGGACGTACCCTCTTGAAAAATGAAAGAGGCCTGAACAAGGGATTATCATGACAGTCCTTGCAGCCCGGATAGTCCTCGGCATATTTCTTTTCATTGCCATCTTTATCAACTTTCCCATGCACACTGCTTTGAATAAAACCTTCAACATCCTTGTGTGAGAATTTCTTTTCAGTTGAAGGCTCTACAATATGGCACTCTACAAGGCAGTCAACTTTTTTTGCGGGTTTATGAGGAATTTCTTTAATATCCGTGTGGCATCCCTCACACTTGACTTTTGCATGAACACTGTTATTGTAGATAGGTTCATTGACATAGAAGAGTCTCATCCTGCCTTCTTCATCAACCCTGCTTATACCCGGATACTTGTGACACAACAGACAGTTTCCGATATCAGCTGCGTATGAGGATGAAAGCAATGCAAACGTGATGGTTAAAAAAAGCGGTAAGAAGATTATGAAACAACTTTTCTGAATCCGGGTTTTTATCATAAGATGAATCCCCATGTACAGAATTTACCCTGACTACGAGTAGTGCCCACAATAAACATTAGTGTAACCCCCCCGGTGGTAAAGCTATGTTTAACTTATGGATTGTGAAACTGCTCTTTATAAACATGCACTCACATTTGAAGTATGAGTACTTCAGTTTAATCAGGACTGGCTGTATTATTATTACTACAATATTATCTGTTTGTAAAATAATTAATTGTTATAAGAATATTAAAAGGGGTTGGGTCTGATGATGTTATCTGATGAATTTGATTCTCGTTGGAGGCTCGACCCGCTCTTCAGGGTCATGAAAAAGCTTATAGCGGAACAGTGCATCAAGACCGTGGCAGTCGATGCAGATGTTATCATAACTTACATTGCGAAGAAAGCTGTTTGTGGCATTGCCTTCCACATTTTTCCCCGGACCTTTTTCTTTTTTGAGGGGGCTCCACTGATGGGCATTATGGCAGGATGGACAGGAGATGTTTCCCACATGTACTTCTTCCCCTGTCTTCTTGTCGAAGATGGGTGAATAGTCGATTGCATCGGGGTCGCTCCGCAGGATATTGTTTATTAATTTGTCCTCCGGGTGCGTTGCAATAAGC
>JAJRVB010000089.1 GCA_024277515.1 Nitrospirota bacterium
CCCCGAAGGATACCGCAAGGCATTGCGGATAATGAAACTTGCCGAGCGCTTCAAAAGGCCGATTATCACACTGATCGACACCCCGGGGGCCTATCCCGGAATAGGGGCCGAAGAAAGAGGACAGGCAGAGGCGATTGCTCGTAATCTTCAGGAGATGTTCTCGATCAGGACCCCGATCATATCAATAGTAATAGGGGAAGGCGGCAGCGGGGGCGCACTCGCGCTTGCCGTAGGAGACAGGGTAATCATGCTTGAGCACTCTGTATATTCGGTGATCTCACCGGAGGGGTGTGCAGCCATTCTGTGGAACAAAAACGGCAGCACCGTGGGCCGGAAGGAATACGAGAATGCCTCTGAAGCCCTTAAATTGACCTCACAGGACCTGCTGGACCTTAAAATCATCGATGAGATAATCCCTGAGCCCCTTGGCGGCGCCCACAGGAACCAGGAAGAGACGGCCCGTTCCATAGCAGACGTTCTGAAGCGGCTGATTGATGAATTGAGTCTGAAGCCCTATGATGAACTGCTGGAAGAGAGATACATGAAGTTCAGAGTAATCGGACAGCAAAAGGGAAGTGAATCGTAGCTGTACTCCCTGATAACCCTCTATATCTGCCCTCTGAGACTTGCCCAGACCATTCCCAGATACTCATGAAACGCACTTTCCGAATTGCAGAGATTACCGCTTTTCGGAAAATACGAAAGGGGTCCGTCACGCCTGACATTGCTGAACATATGCCCTGTTGGAGCAGGAATCGGGTTCATGCCGAGTTTTCTGAACATTGCCACCGACCTGTTCATATGGGCAGCCGATGTCACAAGGATAAAGCTTTCATCATTCACTATCTGTTTGATCAGTCTTGCTTCATCTTTTGTGTCTTGTGATCCTGATTCGGTAATAATGTCATATTCATTCACCCCGAGCTCCCGGGCAATATCCGCCATTATCAACGCACCAGGGAGCGGATCAAAGACACTTCCCCCTGACAAAATCAACTTGCTGCCGAGATGCTTACGATAAAGTCTTATCCCCTCAACAAGACGGACCATGGTGGTGTCACTGACCTGACTCGATACAGGAAGCTCAGGATTGGATGTGTGGCCTCCTCCGAGGACAACGACATATTTTATAAAATCCTCGTCTCCTGCATCATAATAAGTTCCGGAAGCCATCTGCATGTCCTGAGGCTGAAAGCCGCGTTCCAGATATCCCGTAATTTTATCCGTAACATCTCCGTTACTCAAAAGCAGTAACGCAATAAAAGCAACAGACACAAGCAGCTTGCCGCGCGTCTGCTTCTTCGTAAACCAGAGATAAAACAGGCCGGCAAATATGATAACGATGATCAGGGTAACAGGCGACAGGAACTGAGAGACAATTTTTTTAAACATAAACATAAGGAATTATATGCAACTATATTTAAATAATCAAGAATTCTGTTTAAAAAAAAACGTCCCGGAGATACGGGACGTCTTTTGAAATTCATGTCTTGTGAAAAAACTCAATCCGCTTTCTTCTCTTCTTTTGTCTCTTTCGCCTTCTTCTCTTCCGTTTTGGCGCTGACCAGCGCATCATAATCGACAAATTCAAGAATTGCCATGTCCGAGTTGTCCCCGGCACGGAATCGTGTCTTTAATACACGCAGATAGCCGCTGTTTCTCTCTATCTTCGGCGCAATCTCTGTCAACAGCTTTGTAATTACAGTCTTGTTCGGAATATGTGACATGGCAAGCCTTCTGGAATGAAGATCGCCTTTTCTGCCGAGAGTGATGACACGCTCAGCTAATTTCTTTGCCTCTTTTGCCTTGGCAGCCGTGGTCTCAATTTTGAGATGGTCAAATAAAGAGGTTACAAGATTCCTTAACAGCGCCTTTCTGTGGTTCGCATTTCTGCCAAAGCCTCTTCCCGCTACCCTATGTCGCATTTTCAGTCCTCTTTACTACAGCCAGTTTTTCGAGTGCATCCGTATCTACACGCATATTAAAATGTAACCCCATCGCGATTATAAGCTCTTTTATCTCATTTAAGGACTTTCGTCCAAAATTCTTGGTCCTGAGCATCTCCTGCTCCGTCTTCTGCACCAGGTCAGCCAGTGTACGTATATTGGCATTTTTCAGACAATTATAAGAACGGACCGAAAGCTCAAGCTCTTCCACACTTTTGAGGAGGTTTTCATTACATTCAGCCGGCTCATCATCAAAATAATCATCCATAAACCCCTGACCCTGCTGCTGCTCCTCATCGACCGGCGCGGGGTCTTCCTCCTCCACTACACTTTCATCAAGTGAGAAGAGGACCAAATGCTCATTCAGAATTCCGGCAGCCTGGCTCAGGGCCCACTGGGGAGTGATACTGCCGTCCGTCCATATTTCCATGACAAGCTTGTCAAAGTCTGTGGAACGGCCGACCCTCGCTCCTTCAACCCAGTAATTCACCTTCTTTATCGGGGTAAAGATCGAGTCAACCGGGATCGTATCGATCGGCTGATCTTCTTCCTTATTGCTGTCCGAGGTAACATATCCTTTGCCTTTTGCAACGATCAGCTCCATTTTAAAATCAATATCTTTTCCTGCCGTCGCAATGTGCTGGTCCGGTGTCAGCACCTCCACCTGGTCGCCTTTGATGTCCTTTCCCATAACATTCGCAGCGCCCTTCACATTGATTGACACCACCCTGGGTTCATCAGAGTGCAGCCTGAACCTGAGCTGTTTTACATTAAGAATGATGTCCACCACATCTTCCTTTACACCGGGAATGGTCGAAAATTCATGCAGTACCCCCGGGAACCGGATAGATGTAACCGCAGCACCTTCTATAGAGGATAGCAGCACCCTCCTTAACGCGTTTCCTATGGTGGTACCGAAACCTCTTTCATAAGCTTCAGCATACAGCTTGCCGTATGTATTTGTCAGGCTATCAGAATCAAAACTAATATTTTCCGGTAATTGAAAGCCTTTTTTCCTTAGATCCATTAAGCCTCCTTCTATAAGCTGATGACACTGATTTCAAAGAAAAGCATCCGGATAAAACTTTTTTCCCGAGCCGCGTACTCTTTTCCCTGAATCCGTGCTATCAATATATTTATCTATTTATTTTGAATACAGCTCAACTATCAACTGCTCCTTCACAGGCAGCTCGATCTCGTCTCTCGACGGATTATGCAGTATCCTGCCCTGGAGATCTTTCACATCCATTTCAAGCCAGGACGGCAGGCCCCTGTGTTCTATCTTCGAAATGTTCTCTTCTATAAAGACATTCTTTTTACTCACTTCTTTAAGTCCGATCACGTCACCCGGACGGATCAGACAGGAAGGTATATTTACCCTCTTGCCGTTTACCGTTACATGGCCATGTGATACAAACTGGCGTGCCTGTCTCCTGTTTGAACTGAAACCGAGACGATACACAACATTGTCAAGCCTCCGCTCGAGCAGTTGCAGCAGGTTGCTGCCTGTAACGCCCTTTTTCTTGTCAGCCATATAAAAATATCTCTTGAACTGCTTTTCAAGAACACCGTATGTCTCCTTTGCCTTCTGCTTCTCTCTGAGCTGCAGGGCATAATCAGAAAATTTTCTCCTTCTCTGTCCATGCTGGCCGGGTGAATATTTTCTTCTTTCAACAGCGCATTTATCCGTATAACACCGGTCGCCCTTGAGAAAGAGTTTTTCGCTCTCTCTCCTGCATAACCTGCACAATGCGTCTCTATATCTCGCCACTATACTCTTCTCCTTTTCGGTGGTTTTGTGCCGTTATGCGGAACAGGCGTTACATCTTTAATAAGGTTGATCTCGAGACCGGCCGCCTGCAGGGCCCTTATTGCCGATTCTCTCCCGGCGCCGGGGCCTTTGATATATACATCAATCTGCCGCATCCCGAAACCCATCGCTTTTTTCGCAGCAACATCAGCGGCTATCTGGGCCGCATAGGGAGTGCCCTTCCTCGAGCCCTTGAACCCCTGGGCCCCTGATGAAGACCACGCAACAACATTGCCGTTCTGGTCTGCAATAGTAATTATTGTATTATTAAATGTCGCCTGAATATGCGCCTCTCCGACATGCACAACCTTTTTTTCTTTTTTCCCGCCTTTTCTCTTCTTCTGTGCCATTTACTATCCCTTCTTCTTCATGCCACCGATCGCTTTTCTGGGGCCTTTGCGTGTACGTGCGTTTGTGCTCGTTCTCTGTCCTCGCACTGGCAGTCTCGACCTGTGCCTGAGACCTCTGTAGCTGCCGATGTCCTGAAGTCTTTTTATATTCATGGATACTTCGCGTCTTAAATCACATTCTACCTTGTAGTCACTTTCCATCGCGGTCCTGAGCTTTACACCTTCTTCATCAGTCAGATCTCTGGCTTTCTTGTTGGGATCAACCCCGGTTTCCTTCAGGATCTTTCGGGAAAGGGTCCTGCCGATACCAAAAATCCTTGTAAGGGCTATTTCTACCCTTTCGTTTCTCGGTAAATCCACTCCTGCAATTCTCACTTTGTCTTACCTCTCTTATCCCTGTCTTTGTTTATGCTTCGGGTTGCTGCATATTACCCGGACTACGCCTTCTCTTTTTATTACTTTACATTTTGAACATATAGCTTTTACTGATGACCGCACTTTCATTTACATCTCCACTCTATGGATTAAAATGCAGGTGAATATTTTATTCATCCTGTGTCCTGCCTATTTAAATCTGTATGTTATTCTGCCTTTCGTGAGGTCATACGGCGACAGCTCCACCGTCACCTTATCACCCGGTAATATTTTTATAAAGTGCATCCGCATTTTGCCGGATACATACGCCAGAATCCGCTGCCCGTTCTCAAGCTCAACCCTGAACATGGCATTCGGTAAATTTTCCAGAATTGTTCCCTGGATCTCTATGGCGTCTTCTTTTGGCATAACAGAACTAATAATTATAATTATTCTTTATCATTTAGTCAATATATCAAGTCCATTTTTTGTAATGGCGACGGTATGCTCGTAATGTGCGGATAAACTCCTGTCCTTTGTCACGGCTGTCCAGCCGTCGTTTAATATGAGAACCTCCCAGTTTCCAGCGTTTACCATGGGTTCTATGGCCAGTGTCATCCCCGGCACGAGCTCCGGGCCTTCCCCCGGCCTTCCGAAATTCGGGACCTGGGGCTCTTCGTGCAACTCTCTGCCTATGCCATGACCCACAAAATTACGGACTACTGAAAAACCTTCCGACTCAACGCACTGCTGTATGGCGGAAGATATGTCCGAGAGTCTGTTGCCGGCAACCGCTTTCTCCATGCCCGACTCCAATGCCCTTTCCGTAACGGAGAGCAGCTTTTTCGCCTCTTTCCTTATTGACCCCACCGGCAGCGTCACGGCAGCATCGCCATAAAAACCATTATACTCTACCCCTATGTCAAGACTTATAATATCACCCTCTCTTATCCTTGCTGAAGACGGAATCCCGTGAACAACCTGCTCGTTTATTGACGTACATACGCTTGCAGGGTACCCTCTGTAGCCTTTAAAGGCCGGCCGGGCGCCTTTTGAACGTATATAGGATTCTGCAAATCCGTCGAGGTCTTTTGTCGTCACCCCCGGGACTACTCTTTCCCTGATGCCTTCCAGCACTTCCGCAACAATCCGGCAGGCATCCGCCATCCTCTTTATTTCATCGTCAGACTTGAGAACTATCAATTAAGAACCAGGTCCATATCCACACATAACCAATCATGTGCCGCGAATATTCAACCTCTCCTGCCGCGCAGTCTTCCCTTCTTGAGAAAACCGTCATAGGAGCGGGTGACAAGGTGAGATTCCATCTGTGAAATTGTGTCCAGCGCAACACCGACAACAATCAGAATGGATGTCCCTCCAAAATAAAAAGGTACATTAAAATAACCCCTCAGTATATCCGGCAGTATACAGACGGCGGAAAGATAAACCGCCCCGCCAAACGTAATGCGGGTAAGCACATGATAAATAAAGTCTGCCGTCTTTTGCCCCGGCCTTACCCCCGGAACAAATCCCCCGTATTTTTTCAGGTTGTCGGCTATGTCAACCGGATTGAATGTTATGGACGTATAAAAATAACAGAAAAAGAATATCATGCTGACATAAATAATTGTATAAAACACCGTCCCGGGATTGAGTTGTTTCGCCAGCGACTGTACCCAGGGGATCGCTATGAAACCGGCGATAGTAGCCGGAAACATGATAATTGAAGAAGCAAATATTGGAGGAATAACACCTGCCGTATTCACCTTGAGCGGAAGGTGCGTGTTCTGCCCGCCATAGACCTTTCTCCCTACCACCCTTTTCGCGTACTGTACGGGGATCTTCCTCTGCCCCCTTTCCATAAAGACAATAATCGCTATAATGCCTACCATCATTAAAATGACCAGCATCATTAATATCAGGTGCAGTTCCCCTGCCCTGATCAGGGTTACGGAACTGATCACGGCATTTGGAAATCCCGCAACTATCCCGGCAAATATGATAAGCGAAATACCATTGCCGATCCCCCGCTCTGTAATCTGTTCCCCCAGCCACATCAGAAACGCGGTCCCTGATGTCATTGTTATCATGGTCAGCAGCCTGAACGGCCAGCCGGGAGTCTGGACGAATGCGCCGTTGCTCATGCTTTCGATCCCCACAGCTATACCGATAGACTGTACAATACTTATGAGCACTGTGCCGTAACGCGTATACTGGGTAATCTTTTTCCTTCCTGCCTCACCCTCTTTTGCGAGCCTTCCGAGTGCCGGTATGACAACAGTGAGGAGTTGAAGAATAATCGAGGCGCTGATGTACGGCATAATGCCGAGCGCAAAGATAGTTGCCCTTGAAAGCGCCCCTCCGGAAAACATATCGAAAAAACCCATGAGCGCTCCGCCTCTTTCGAGGAGAAACTTGCTGAGTTCCTCTCCGTTTATACCGGGTGTAGGTATATGGGCGCCTATCCTGTATACGGCAAGAAGGGCAAGAGTAAACAATATCCTGCTCTTGAGCTCGGGGATCCGGAAGACGTTCTGGAAGCTGTTGATTATGCTCACGATAAGAAAATTTAAGATTTAAGATTCAAAATTAAATAAAGGAAAGATTTGTAACAATGTTTTTCTGTAATTAAATTTTTAAATATTGAGTTTTGAATTTTGAATTTTTATTTTAGTTATATAACCTCCACGCTGCCCTGCGCCTTGATGATTTTATCCTTTGCAGACAGACTGAATGCGTGGGCCTTCACCGTGATCGCCTTTGTAAGTTCTCCATTTCCAAGGACCTTCACGCCATCCAGGAGTTTTTTCAACACACCTTCCTTTATGAGATATTCAGGCGTTATGGTGGACTCGGAAAGCTTTTCCAGGGTAGCAAGATTAACAATTGCGTACTCTTTTTGAAAAATATTTGTAAACCCCCGCTTGGGAAGTCTGCGCTGCAGCGGCATCTGGCCGCCCTCAAACCCGGGTTTTGTGCCGCCGCCGCTTCTTGATTTCTGTCCCTTATGCCCCCTGCATGATGTCTTTCCGTGACCCGAACCCGGACCTCTGCCGACTCTCTTTCTCTTTTTTCTGCTTCCCGGGGCTGGTGCAAGATCTGATAATTTCATTTATTCCTCCGCTCCCTCGATAACTTCAATCATGTGAGAAGTTTTATGAATCTGACCTCTTATCATCGGCGTGTCATTGTGCGTAACGGTCTGGTTGATTTTTCTCAACCCCATGGACCTGATTATCCTCCTGTGCTTTTCAGGCCTACCAATGACACTGCGTTTCAAAGTTATCTTAAGCGTTTTCATGAGCAGTTTCTTTTTTCCCTTCCTGAGGTTTGCCGGTCCTTCTCTGCACACTGGCCGAGTCCTTTAATTTCGTCAGCCCGTCCAGGGTTGCCCTCACCATATTGAAGGGATTCCGGCTTCCAATTGATTTTGCCACAATATTGCGTATACCCGCGACTTCCATGACCGCCCTCACCGGACCGCCTGCAATAAGGCCTGTTCCCGGTCTTCCCGGCAGCATGACGATTTTACCCGCGCCGTAAATACCGTCTATGCGATGCGTAATGGTTCCGTCCTTTATCGGGATTTTAACCAGCGCCCGTTTGGCCTGTTCCACGGCTTTCCGTATGGCCTCGGGGACTTCCTGTGCCTTCCCTTTTCCAAAACCGACATGACCGTCTTCGTCACCCACAACTACCAGGGCGCTGAACGAAAAGCGCCGCCCGCCCTTCACCACCTTGGCAACCCGGTTTATATGTATGACTTTATCTTTTAATAAGCTTAAACTATCAGGGTCAATCCTACCCACTGTGCCTCCTCCAATACGATCAAATATTAAAAATAAAAAATTAAAATTAAGGGGCGATTTATAATAAAATTTATCCGAAACTTTGATCTTTTATTTTTGATTTTTTATTTAAAATTCAAGGCCTGCTTCCCTTGCGGCATCCGCCAGCGCCTTGATTCGTCCATTATAAAGATACCCGCCTCTGTCAAAAACGATTTTCTTCACTCCCTTGTCTACTGCCCTTTTCGCCACTAACTGACCTACTGTTTTTGCCGCTTCTATATTTCCGCCCGTCTGAATTTTTTCCTTCAATTCCTTGTCTATACTTGATGCAGCAGTAAGTGTTGTGCCCGAATAATCATCTATAAGCTGTGCATATATATGCTTGACACTCCTGAATACATTAAGCCTCGGCCTTTCAGGCGTGCCCGTTACCTTCTTTCTAACCCTGACATGTCGTCTCTTGCGTGCTTTTTCTTTATGTGCGCTCACACCAAACTCCTAAAAGTTAATTAAAAATTATCTCGATAAAAGTCACGGCCTACTTGCCGGCCTTCCCGACCTTCAGTTTAATCATTTCTCCGGCATACCTGATCCCCTTGCCCTTGTAGACATTCGGCGGCCGTAATGCCCGAATATTTGCAGCAACCTGTCCAATCATGTACTTGTCTATTCCACGAAGCGTCAGCTGGACCTGTTTTTTGTCAACCTCCGCACTTATTCCTTCGGGCAGCTGGAACTCGATCGGATGAGAGTAACCCAGCAACAAGTTTATTTTCTGACCCTGGACCTGTGCCCTGTAGCCGACGCCTATGATTTCGAGACCCCGCTCATACCCGGCGCTCGTCCCGGTCACCATATTTGCAATAATACTGCGCGTAGTACCATGGAGTGACCTGTACTGACTGCTGTCATCCGGCCTTTCTACAACTATGCTTTTTTCCTGCACCGAGATCTTCATCTTTGCCGGATAATTCCAGCTGAGTTCACCTTTGGGTCCCTTTACCGTAATAAGGCTTCCCTCCAGTTTTATATCAACTCCATCCGGTACGGGTATTGGTTCTTTTCCAACTCTCGACATTTTATCTCCGAATCAAACAGCTTTCCACAATTCTGATTTTTAATAAGTTATTTTTTAATTAGCCTACCATACATTACAGAGGACTTCTCCGCCTATGCCTTCACGACGGCAGGCATCGTCCGTCATCATCCCCCGGGACGTTGTGAGGACGGCCATACCATAACCTCCCATGACCATAGGGAGACCGGTCTTGTCCACATACACCCTCCTGCCCGGCTTGCTTATCCTCTTAATACCGGTTATCGCCTTCTCCTGACCGTCCAGATACCTCATCGAAATCCTGATGATACCCTGTTTTCTGTCCCGAAGGACCTTAAAGCTCTTAATAAACCCCTTTTCCTTCAGGATCTTTGTCAATTCAATTTTGAGTTTTGATGCAGGCACATCCACTTTTTCAAGCCTCGCCATATTGGCGTTTCTGATTCTCGTAAGCATGTCTGCAATAGGATCAGTCATCATAATTTGATACCTCTACCAGCTGGATTTTGTCACACCAGGAATCTGTCCTTTCAGGGCAAGTGTCCTGAAACATATCCTGCATATGCCGAATTTTCTTAAATAACCTTTTGGTCTGCCGCACAGACTGCAGCGGTTATACTCCCTCACCTTAAATTTTGGAGTTCTCTTCTGTTTCGCTATAAGACTCTTTTTTGCCATTAATATATTCCTCTTGCGTAAATACCGATGTTATATCATCAACGGGTAAACGGCATCCCCAGATGCTTCAGGAGCGCTCTGCCCTCTTCATTCGTCTTGGCCGATGTCACTATAATGACATCCATTCCGTGAATACTGACCACCTTGTCATAATTGATTTCCGGAAATATAATCTGCTCTTTCACTCCAAAGGCATAGTTGCCCCTGCCGTCAAAAGACTTGGCTGACACACCCCTGAAGTCCCGTATTCTTGGCAGGGCAAGTCCGATAAACTTGTCAAGAAAATCATACATCCTTGTGCCCCGTAATGTGACCTTGCACCCTATGGGCATTCCCTCCCGGAGCTTGAAACCGGCAATGGATTTTTTGGCGCGCGTAATAACCGGGGCCTGTCCTGTTATGGTCGCGAGTTCCTTGACCGCGGCTTCCAGGGGTTTTATGTCCTGTATTGCTTCTCCCATTCCCACATTAAGCACAATGCTTGTGATTTTCGGCACCTGCATTATACTCTTGTACGAGAATTCCTTCATCATCTCGGACACTACTTCATTTTTATATTTTTCCCTTAATCTGGCCATTTACTAATCAACAACCTCCCCGCACTGTTTGCAAGACCTTATTTTTTTACCGTTTTCCAGAATGCTGTTCCCTATCCGTGTAGGTTTACCGCACTTGGGGCATACAAGCATAACATTTGACCGGTCTAAAGGCGCCTCTTTTTCAATGATTCCGCCCTGTGAATATTTCTTGCTCGGCTTCATATGTTTCTTTATGATATTCAGACCCTCCACAACCAGCCTGTTCTTTTCCGGTTCAAAGGAGAGCACCCTCCCCTTTTTTCCCTTTTCATCTCCGGAGACGACGAGGACTGTATCATTTTTCTTTATACCTAAACCCACTTGCACTCCTTTATATATGGACCGTTTCCTTTATTCATCCGCAGTTTATTCATTAAATGACCTCCGGGGCGAGAGAAACAATTTTCATAAAATCTTTCCACCTGAGTTCCCTGGCAACAGGACCGAAGATCCTTGTCCCTACCGGATCACCTTCCGGATTAATAATCACTGCCGCGTTCTGGTCAAACCTGATATACGAGCCATCCGGTCTCCTAAGCGCCTTTCTCGTCCTTACTACCACGGCCTTCGCAACGGTCCCCTTCTTTATGTTTGTGTTGGGCTCCGCTTCCTTTACGCTGACCACAATCCTGTCACCGATAGTGGCATATCGACGGTGGAAGCCGCCGAGCACCTTAATGCACTGGACTTTTTTTGCGCCGGAATTGTCCGCAACTTCCAGAATAGTCTCCTGCTGTATCATTCATTCCCTCTTTCAACAATATCAAGGACCTTCCATCTTTTGTCCTTACTGAGCGGCCTTGATTCAATAATGGACACCCTGTCGCCTTTCCGGCATTGGTTCTCTTCGTCATGGGCCTTGAACTTCATAATCTTCTTGATGGTCTTTTTGTACATGGAATGCTGCGTAAGCCTGGTCACCGCTACAACGACCGTCTTGTCCATCTTGCTGCTTATCACATCACCTGTATAAGTCTTCTTTGGCATTTATCTTTCCTGTCCTCATGCAGGAGCGTATGTCCATACGTCCTTACGGAATTAAAATTATGTGGTTACCTTTTCGCTTCTCAGCTTCTAATTTATAACCGTTAATACCCTTGCTATATCTTTCCTGACATATCTTATTCTCAGGGGGTTTTCAATCTCTCCGGTCACCTGCTGGAACCGTAAATTGAACAGTTCCTTCCGGAGTAACTGTTCCTCCTGCCTCAGTTCATCAATAGTTTTCTCTCTATACTCAGATGCCTTTTTCATATTATCCGGTTCTCTTCACAAATTTAGTGGCAATTGAGAGCTTGTGGGAAGCGAGTCTCAGCGCTTCCTTGGCGACCGTCTCATCTACCCCGGCCATTTCATACAGAACTCTGCCGGGTTTTACTACGGCCACCCACTGTTCAGGGGCGCCTTTGCCTTTACCCATGCGCGTTTCAGCAGGCTTCTTGGTCAAAGGCTTGTCAGGAAATATTCTTATCCAGACCTTGCAGCCTCTCTTTACATGCCTTGTTATTGCGATCCTTGCCGACTCAATCTGGCGGTTTGTTACCCAGCCCGGCTCCATCGCCTTCAGCCCGTACTCGCCGAATGAGACGTTGGAACCCCTGTACGCCTTGCCGGTCATACGGCCTTTCTGCATCTTCCTGAATTTTACCTTCTTGGGCATTAACATAATGAATTATCCTCTCAAAGTACCGTTTCACCACCGGAAGACTGAATCGGCGCTTCCTGCAATATATCACCTTTATATATCCAGACCTTTACTCCAATTCTTCCGTACGTTGTTCTTGCCTCGGACATACCGTAGTCAATGTCGGACCTGAACGTATGCAGGGGGACCCTTCCCTCCCTGTACCACTCCGACCTCGCAATTTCAGCACCGGCAAGCCTTCCGCCGCATGCCACCTTGATGCCGAGCGCGCCGAACCGCATTGAAGAGGCCATAGCCTTCTTCATCGCCCTCCTGAATGCAATCCTTTTTTCGAGCTGAAGCGCAATATTCTCGGCCACAAGCTGTGCATCAAGTTCAGGCTTTCTTATCTCTTTTATATCTATACTCAACTCTTTTCCCGTAATCTTTTCGAGATCCTTTTTCAGTTTTTCAACTTCCACTCCCTTTTTCCCGATAATGATGCCGGGTCTTGCCGTATGAATAGTTGCCTTGATCTTCTGCCCGGTCCTCTCGATCTCGACTTTGGAGACACCCGCGTGAAAAAGATTTACCTTTACGTATTTCTGAATGGCCAGATCCTCAAACAGCTGATCTTTATAATTCTTTTTGGCATACCATTTGGAATTCCATGTCTTTATGATTCCAAGTCTGATGCCTATTGGATGTGTCTTTTGCCCCAAAATCAAGCCTCCTTATAAATTCAACATACTGACATTAAAAAATATATAACAAAGTCTCATTAATTATCTCAATCCATCCGGCTATTCTTCAAGTAAAATTGTAATGTGACAGGTCCTTTTCCTGATAACGTCCGCCCTGCCCATGGCGCGGGGAGACATCCTCTTCATTGTCGGGCCCTGATCAACAAATACCTGCGATATCTTCATCGACTCCGGGTCCGCAACTTTTTTCTGCTCAGCATTTGCCATTGCGGACTTCAGCACCTTTGACACAATCCTGCTTCCCCTGTGAGGGAGAAAATCCAGGCTGATCATGGCATCTCCCGCCTTCTTGCCCTTGATCACATCCGTTACTCTCCTCACCTTCCTCGGTGTTATACGCACATATTTCAGTTTAGCTCTTGTTTCCAATTCAATTTACCTCGAACCGTTTATCTTCCTTTGTCTCTCTTGTCACCGGCATGTGATCTGAATGTCCGCGTGGGCGAAAACTCACCCAGTTTATGGCCTACCATATTTTCCGTCACATACACGGGAATAAACTTTCTGCCGTTATGCACTGCGAGCGTATGTCCTATAAAGTCGGGGGTGATGGTGGACCTTCTTGACCACGTCTTGATAACGTTTCTTTCATTTTTTTCATTCATGGCGAGAATTTTCTTCATCAGTTTTTCATCCACAAATGGTCCTTTTTTTAATGATCTCGGCAAAACGTTTCCTCCCTAATAAATCCCAGGCCTGATTCCGTGACTGATTTCTATTTGGATTTCCTTCTCCTGACTATGAATCTGTCAGTCTTTTTATTTTTTCTTGTCTTCCTGCCCTCCGGCTTGCCCCACGGAGAAACCGGCGGCCTTCCGCCTGAGCTCTTGCCTTCTCCTCCGCCCAGCGGATGGTCAACAGGATTCATGGCAACACCCCTCACATGGGGTCTTTTACCGAGCCAGCGGTTTCTGCCGGCCTTTCCTATGGATATATTTTCATGCTCAACATTTCCCACCTGGCCGAGTGTGGCCATACAGCCGGCAGGCACAAACCTTACCTCTGTTGAAGAGAGCTTTATCTGACACATCTTTTCGTCCTTGGCTACAAGCTGCGCATATGTACCGGCACTCCGCGCGATCTTCCCGCCCTGTCCCGGCCTGAGTTCAATGTTATGTATTATAGTGCCGAGCGGAATATTCTTCACCGGAAGCGCGTTGCCCGTCTTGATTTCAGCGTCCGGCCCCGAGACAAGCGACTCGCCGACCTTTATCCCGAGAGGGGCCAGCATATATCTTCTCTCACCATCGGCATATTTCAGCAGGGCGATACGCGATGACCTGTTAGGATCATATTCTATAGTTTCAACCGTGCATGGTATATTCATCTTGTCGCGCTTAAAATCAATCACACGGTATGACCGTTTATGTCCCCCGCCCTTCTGCCATACCGAGGTACGGCCGGAGTTGTTTCTGCCGCCCTTCTTTTTAATGGGTTTCAGGAGAGGTTTATACGGCTTCGTTGTCGTTATCTCTGAAAAATCCGAACCGCTCCTGAATCGGCAGCCGGGTGATGTTGGTTTATACTTTCTTATTCCCATTTATACACCTTCAATAAAATCAAGCTTGTCTCCCTCTTTCAGGGTCACAATGGCCTTTTTCCAGTCAGGCCGCTTGCCTTCATACCGTCCCATGCGCTTGGTCTTTCCCCTGTAATTCATGGTAGTGACCCTGTCCACCTTGACTTTAAAGATCTCTTCAACGGCATTCTTTATTTCAATCTTGTTCGCGCTCCTTGAGACCTTAAAGAGGACCTTGTTGTCCATCTCCTTCATGAGCGTTCCTTTTTCGGTCAGCATGGGGCCGTGTATGACATCATATGTATGCTTCATCCTAAATACGCCTCTTTCATCTTTTCAACCGCATCTCTGGAGATGAGCAGTTTTTCATGCGACAGTATTGTATAGACATTCAGTTCCTTGACACGCGCGACATTCACCCTCGGAATATTCCTTGACGCCCGCTCAAGGGCCTCGTCCTTTTCAGGCACGACGATAAGCACATTATTTTTCAGTCCAAGGCCGTCAAGCAGGGCCCGCACCGCCTTTGTCTTTGGCTCTGCTACTGTTATGTCATCCATGATGATTACTTCACCGTCGGCAAACTTGGCAGTAAGGGCGGAACTGAGGGCCAGCCATTTAGCCTTTTTGGGCAGCTTGTATGAATAGTCTCTGGGCCTCGGGCCGAATACCGTCCCTCCCCCCTTCCATAAGGGTGACCTGTTGCTGCCTGCACGCGCCCTGCCCGTACCTTTCTGCTTGTACGGTTTTCTGCCGCCGCCCCTGACAAGCCCCCTGGTCTTGGTGCACGCGGTCCCCTGCCTCCTGTTCGCGAGATGGTTGCGTACGACTTCATGAAGGAGGCCCTTTCTGACCTCAACCCCAAAAAGTTCATCAGGCAGATCGGCCTTTCCTACTGACTTGTTTTCCTTATTTATAATATCAGTCTGCGCCATCAGTTCTTGTTTTCAGCAACCGGCAATGCGGATTTAATGATAAGATAACCGCCATTTGCTCCGGGCACCGCGCCTTTCACAAGCATGAGATTCTGTTCTTTTCTCACATCATATATTTCAATGTTCTTCACCGTGACCCTCACAGCGCCCATATTACCCGGTCCGGCAGTGTTTTTGTATACCCTGGAAGGAGACGCGCTCGCACCGACCGAGCCCGGGGCCCTGTTAAACATGGAACCATGAGATCCTGGACCGCCGCTGAAATTGTGCCTCTTCATGACACCCTGAAAACCTTTTCCCTTTGAGGTGCCCACTATAGAGACTTTTTCCCCTTTGGCAAAAATGTCCACCGCAATATCATCTCCTGCATTAAATCCTTCCATATCTATTTCTTTTAAAAAACGATACAATGGCGATGATGTCTTCCGGAAGTGACCTTTCATCGGCTTGGTAACATTCTTTTCTTTCCTTATCAGATCAAACCCGACCTGGAGCGTTTCATAACCGTCTTTATCCTTCTCCTTTTTCTGTACCACCCTCACAGGGCCTGCCTCTATCACGGTAACGGGGATAAGACGCCCGTCTTCCGCAAACACCTGGGTAATGCCTATTTTCTTGCCGAGTATGCCTTTCATAATTTTATCTCTACATCCACTCCTGCTGCCAGGTCAAGTTTCATAAGCGCATCAACGGTCTGCGGAGTAGGATCAAGGATGTCCACCAGCCTCTTATGTGTCCTTATCTCAAACTGCTCTCTTGATTTTTTATCTACATGTGTAGACCTGAGAACAGTGATTTTATTTATTTTTGTCGGCAGCGGTACCGGGCCGGAAATCCTTGCTCCTGTCCTTTTTGCCGTCTCAACGATTTCCTTCACTGACTGGTCAAGCAGCCTGTGATCATATGCCCTTAAATTTATTCTTATTTTTTCATTCATGTTATTGCGTTGTCCTCTGTGCCCCGTTATCCGTTCTTTATTTTCTTTTCACGGTCACGGCCTCCGGACACGATTTACGTTCCTTTATTCTATAACCTCGGTCACAACCCCTGCGCCTACGGTCCTTCCTCCCTCTCTCACTGCAAACCTCAGCTCCTTCTCCATCGCTATCGTCGCTATCAGCTCTATCTCCATCGTCACATTATCTCCAGGCATCACCATCTCCACTCCCTCAGGCAGATTCGCCACTCCAGTCACGTCCGTCGTCCTGAAATAAAACTGCGGCCGGTACCCGTTGAAAAAAGGCGTGTGCCGTCCTCCCTCTTCCTTTGTCAGCACATATACCTCTGCCTTGAACTTCTTGTGCGGGGTTATACTGCCCGGCTTTGCCAGCACCATTCCTCTCTCCACTTCGTCCTTCGCCGTCCCCCTCAACAAAACCCC
>JAJRVB010000090.1 GCA_024277515.1 Nitrospirota bacterium
CGCGCGGGGTTTTGAGCAGGGGGACCTCAGTGTCCGTATGAATGACAGGGGGAAGGATGAATTCAGCATCGTTGCATCTTCTCTTAACAGGGCGATTGTTAAACTGAGCGAGATGATATCCAATATAAAACTGGTCATAGATACACTTTACGAAAACTCGCGCAAGCTGTCCAATTCCGCTTCGACAATCGCTGATAACGCCAGGGAGCAGTCAAGTCAGACAAACCATGTGTTCAACGCGATTGAGGAAATCAGCTCTTCCTTTCAGACCGTTGTGAACAATACAGCCGACGCTGCCGGTTCATCAAAGGAAGCGTCCGACCTCGCATTCCAGAGCGCGGATATCATAAGCGGGACGGTCCTGAGCATGAACAACATCTCTCATGCAGCTGAAGAATCAGCCGGTACTATTGAGGAGCTGGAAGCAGGTTCCAGGCAGATAGGTGAAATCATAAAAGTTATAGATGACATTGCCGGACAGACCAACCTCCTTGCATTAAACGCGGCCATTGAAGCTGCCCGCGCCGGAGAACAGGGGCGGGGCTTTGCGGTTGTGGCGGATGAAGTCCGTAAGCTGGCGGAAAAGACCACCGCATCTACCGGAGAAATCAGCGAGAAGATAAAAAATATTCAGCAGAAAACCGTAGATACGGTCAACTCCATGCAGGGATGGACATCAGAAATAAATTCCGGCCTGGATCTGGCCAATCAGGCGGGGAATGCATTGCAGAAGATTGTTGTCACAGTAAACGACGTGACTGACAAGGTCCAACAGGTGGCTGCTGCCGCTGAAGAGCAGTCAACCACAACGAGTGAAATTACGGTCAATGTCGAATCAGTAGCAAAGCTGACGGAAGAAACCGTCGGCAATGCCGTCCAGTCATCCGATGCAACACAAAGCCTGAATATGCTTGTCGAGACACTGCAGGACCTGGTGAGCGGATTTACACTGAAAAGCGCGGACAGTACAGAAAACGGCAGGCATGCAGCCCATTCAGCCAATCTCAACGAACCTGGCATCAAACTCCAGGCATGACACTCAAGTAATTACAATCCGCGTTCTAATGTTTCAGTCGTAACTATTCATTTACGGGTAATAATAGCAGGCAACAAAAGATCAAATATTAAAAATAAAAGATCAAAATTATGGAAGTTTTTTTATCATATAAATAATTCTCCTTAATTTTGATCTTTGATGTTTTATTTTTACATTTCAATATCCAAATGATACCTTTAACTGAATCGTTACTTTCAGTCGTGAATTGATCTTGACCATTTACCAATTACCATTTATACTTAACAATATTTAATTTATGATGAATTATCAACATATTAGTCAGGGCAGGCTGAAAGCATTTTAACTGGATATTAAATATGGCCGATTTTCATCAAGGCGGGATATTACCGACATTTCATAAACTTGGCAGACTGAATCTTGAAAAGATAGAATCCGAGTTATTCTGGTACGCCAAGGAACGGCCTATAGCCCTTGTACTCCCTTCTCTTTATTCAGAGCTTGAAGGTAAGGCCCTCAAGGTCATACTGAGGGAACTGAAGGGCGCCCGTTATATAAGTAAAGTAATTGTCACTCTCGGACCCTGCACAAAAAAAGAGTTCGGCAATGCGCGGAAGTTTTTTTCCGTTCTGCCCCAGTCAGTGACCCTGATATGGAACAACGGCAAAAAAATAAGTGATGTGTACAGGACCATCAGAGAGGCGGGTCTCCAGCTTGGTGATACGGGCAAGGGTCAGTCGGCATGGATGGCATACGGCTATGTCATAGCGCAGAAAAACATAAGCGTGATCGCCCTTCATGACTGTGATATCCTTACATACAGCCGGGACATGCTGGCGCGGCTCTGTTATCCGGTCACCAACCCTAATCTCGATTATGAATTCTGCAAGGGATATTACAGCCGTGTGACGGACAGGATGCACGGCAGGGTGACCAGACTTCTTGTGACACCCCTTATCCGCTCTCTGAAAAAACTGTTCGGCCACCTCCCCCTCCTCGAATTTCTCGACAGTTTCAGGTACCCGCTTGCCGGGGAATTCTCTATGGATGTTGATCTCGCCAGGGTAAACAAGATCCCGGGCGACTGGGGACTGGAAGTCGGCATGCTTGCGGAAGTTTACAGAAACTGCTCTGTGCGGAGGGTGTGCCAGATTGATATTGCGGACAATTATGAACACAAGCATCAGGACCTTTCTCACGATGATATTTCGAAGGGCCTGTTGAAAATGTGTATAGACATCAGCAAGTCAATCTTCAGGACCCTCACGTCCGAAGGTATCATATTTTCAGACGGTACGTTCAAGTCACTGATCGCGACTTACGTGCGCACCTCGCAGGACATGCTCAAGCGTTATGAAGATGATGCTGCCGTGAACGGACTTGTTTTTGACCGCCACGGGGAAAGCCTTGCAGTCGAAACATTTATAGAGGGTATTAAAAACGCTTCTGAAATCATAATGAAGGACCCTTTGGGTGTACCGTTAATATCAAGCTGGGACAGGGTGACCTCAGCCCTGCCCGAAATCCTGGATAAAGTAAAAAACGCTGTGGAAGATGATAATAGATAAAAACTGTTACTGTAGATGTTATCACTGAATTCCTTTAAGGAAATCCATATAATATTAATATTGAAATGGAAAAGCGTCTTATGAAAGAACTTATAACATACAATGGGAGGCATTAGATGAATTTTTGGGAAAGAATCCAGGAGGACCTGAAAAAGAACCTTCAGGAAGGCATTGATGTTTTCAGGGAAGGAAGTTCCGTTTTCACCGAAAAGATAGAGCAGTTGACCGGAGAAGGCAAAAAAAAGTACAAGGTATTCAACCTGAACATGAAGGTGCAGGAAGAGTTCACAAAACTGGGAGGAGAAGTCTATGACCTGATATCCGCCAAATCGAAGCAGCCCCTCGCGAACAGGAAAGTGAAATCAATTATCTCCCGGATCAGCAGACTCGAAACCCAGATTAACAAGCTTGAAGACAGGGAAACAAAGAAACCCCGCAAGACCTCCATCAGGAAGACTGCAAAAAAGAAGAGCACTGCAAAAAAAACCGCTAAAAAAACAACCGGGAAGACCGCCGGGAAAACAGCGGCCGGGAAAAAGACAAAGTCCGGCAGCTCTGCCAAGACTTCACCCCGGAAAATTAAATCATTATGAAACGCAATATATTACTCATAGCAGCGGTTTCCGCCCTGGTACTGTTTCTCTTTAATATGAACGCAGAGCCTCCGGCAGAAGAAGTATCCGCAGCAGAGGAAGAGAGTTCATATACGATTGCAGGGGTAGTACAGGCCAGGGACACACTCGAAGCGATTTTCGAGAGATATAATCTCGACAAGGCGGACATGCACAAGATTTATAACGTCTCGAGCAAGAAGTATAATCTCTCGAACATAGCCGTAGGGAGTGTCTATACTTTTGAACTGGACAAATCCGAACATACTATTCAGAGGATGCATTATGGAATTGATGATACATCATTTCTGAGCATAAACAGGAATTCCGGGGGGTTCAGCGCGGAGAAAGTGACGCTTCCCGTGCAAAAAAGAGTCGGGTCATTTCATATCTATATTCAGGGCAATCTAATTTCTTCAATGCCCGGCAGTCACAAGGAATACCATAAGCTTGCCCTGTCGCTCTCTGACATATATGCTTGGGACATTGATTTTTCTCATGATATCAGAAACGGCGACTCGGTCAAACTGCTCGTTGAAGAGCTGTGGGTGGGAGATGTATTTAAAGGTTACGGCGATATCCTTGCGGTCGAGTTTATAAATAACGGCAGGAAATATTTTGCGTACAGGTTTGAACAGGACGGTTATGTTGATTATTACGACGACAGAGGAAAGTCGCTGAGAAAGGCATTGCTGCGTTCTCCTCTGAAGTTCAAGTATATAAGCTCCGGCTTCAGCAGGAGACGTCTGCACCCCAAGCTGAGGATTTACAGGCCCCACCTGGGAATTGACTATGCCGCGCCGACAGGGACCCCGGTCTCTGCAGCGGGAAGCGGTACGGTCGTGTATGCGGGCCGAAAGGGGCAGATGGGCAGGATGGTCAGGATCAAGCATCCCGGGGGTTACGAAACATACTACGGCCACCTCTCCCGGATTCCAAAAAAATGAGGAAGTCGAAAAAAGTCTCGCAGGGGGACATCATTGGATATGTAGGTGCTACAGGCCTTGCTACAGGGCCCCATCTCGATTATCGTATAAAATACAAAGGCAAATTCGTGAATCCCCTGAAAATACGTCTGCCCCGTGGAAAATCGGTATCGAATAAAATGATGACCGCATTCAGCAAAAAAATAGATGTATTTAACACAAAACTTTCTTTAATAACTGCACCTGTCGTTGCGTCAAAAGTGAAAAAGGGAAAGATATCCGGTTAAGCTTTTCTCCTTGAACCCTGATTTTGACTGTTTATGCGGAAAGCAGCCTGTATCCCGGGGCACGTAATCCGGATTATGGATACTCTCCCGAAAACTTTAGAAGTATTAGCATATTTGCAGATAAACCATATAAAATAGTTGACTATCGAACCGTTTATTTAAGAGAGGACAAAATTGAAAAAAATCCCGGAACCTTTTGAGTTCAAAGAATGTGTCAGTATTGTTAAATCCACCGGTGAGAAGGCCAGGAACCTGATTGAGATGAGGAAACTTATTTCGAAGGTGGGCAATGAATGTATTTTTCATCATGTGTATCAATATTTTCTGAAGGGCCACATACTGGAGTATACGAACGATTTTGCAGAGTGGGCCGGCGAGACCCTTGAAGAACGGGCCCTGGCAGAGCGCCTTGCGAGCATTGACCCGTACACACTGAAATCGGTTGCATCAGTACGAAAAGCGATATTGGGGGAAATTGACGGGTTTCTCTCAATTTTCCCGGAGCCGCGTGATGTAGTGAGCGGAAGTGAATTCTATTTTAACGAAACCGTCAACCTCGTATTTCCAGTGGGGATCAAGACAAAGAACCTGGCCGAGTTCCTTGTGGCAATCGAACATGTTGACACAGGAAGCATATATTATCACTTCTATGATTCCAGGGTGCGTCTCGGCGAAGGCGTGATGGACGATTTCTCCATGTGGATAGAACATACGCTCGGGAGGAAAAAAGTGGCTGAAAAAATCAGGGCGATAGACCCTTTTATGCACAGCATCGAAAGCATCCGTAAACATATTAAGGAAATAGTAGAAGAATATGTGAGGGCGGATATGGAAGGAGTGGCATATTGATCAGACAATATTCAGGGATATCCCCCAAAGGAGATCTTCTTTTAATTCAGCGGCTCTGTGAAAAATTAAAGGGCCGTTCGTTTCTTCATGTTAACTCAACGCGTGAGGGCGGAGGCGTCGCAGAGATACTGCACAGGATGATACCGCTGCTCACAGACCTCGGCATTAACGCCAGATGGGACGTCATAGAGGGTGACGCCGCCTTTTATGACTTCACCAAAAAGACCCACAATGCCCTTCAGGGCAACAGGGAAAAATTTACAAAAAAGATGTGGGAGCATTATTATGAGGTAAACAGGAAAAACAGCAGAAAGATCGACCTCAGGGCCGACGCGGTTCTCATGCATGATCCGCAGCCTGCCCCCCTTATCGACTTCAGGCCCCGTTCGCGCAAATCAGTCTGGTTATGGAGATGCCACATAGACGTTTCCAACCCGATGGCGAGCGTATGGACCAATTTGAAGAAGTATGTCGTTAAATACGATGCCGCGATATTTTCAGTATCCAAGTTCGCGAAGTCCCTTCCTCTCGATGAATTCATAGTCACCCCGTCCATTGACCCCCTGAGCGACAAGAACAGGGAACTGACCGAAAGGGAAATAAATGAGGTAGGCAGGAGATTCAATATCCCCCGCGACAGGTCAATTATTTTACAGGTCTCACGGTTCGACAGGTTCAAAGATCCTATCGGTGTGATCAACGCGTACAAGATAGTCAAGAAATATAATGACTGCATTCTGATCCTTGTAGGGAGTCCGGCAACGGACGACCCGGAAGGAGAGGCGATCCTGAATGAGGTAAAAGAGTATGCAGGGAATGATCCGGACATCCATATCCTCATGCTGCCCCCTGACAGCCATAAGGAAATCAATGCCCTTCAGAGGATGTCCGACGTGATCCTGCAAAAATCAATAAAAGAGGGGTTCGGCCTTACTGTTTCCGAGGCTATGTGGAAAGAGAAGCCCGTAATCGGAGGAGGCGTAGGAGGAATCCCCCTCCAGATCGTCCATGGTGTTACCGGATTTATCGTCTATTCGGTTGAAGGGGCCGCATTCAGGATCAGACAGTACCTGAACAATCCCGATATGGCCAGAAGGATGGGTCAAAACGGCAAGGAATATGTAAGGAAAAACTTTCTCCTGACCAGGCAGATCAGGGACTACCTGTCTCTCTGGTACAGCACCATGCATCGAGGTAAGAATGTGATTGAATTATGATCACTGATGGATTCAAGGCGTTTATTGAAGATAAACTTTCAGGCAGATCACTCATCATCGTTTCCAACAGGGAACCTTACCAGCATAAAAAATCCGGCAGATCCATAAAGGTTGAAAAACCGGCGGGCGGACTTACGTCGGCAATGGATGAGGCGCTCAAGGCGATAGGTGGCACATGGGTCGCCTGGGGAAGCGGGAGCGAAGACAGGAAAATCGCAGATGAGCAAAGCCGTGTCGCGGTCCCCCCCGGCAAACCGCTGTATACACTGAAGAGGGTATGGCTGGCCGAAGAAGAGGTAATAAATTACTACCACGGTTACTCCAACCAGGTACTCTGGCCGCTCTGTCATCTCGTGATGGACCGGATTTATTTCAGAAAGAAATATTGGGAAAGTTACCGGAAGGCAAACGCATCCTTTGCACAGGCAGTCCTTGAAGAAGCTGATGACACGTCCATTGTATGGATACATGACTATCATCTCTGCCTCCTCCCCAGGCTCCTGAGAAAAAAGAGACCCGGCCTGATGATCGCCCATTTCTGGCACATCCCCTGGCCCAATTACAGCGCACTGCGTGTATGCCCGCAGGCGGATGAACTATTCAGGGCCCTGCTGAGCAATGATCTGCTCGGTTTTCAGACGACACTGTTTGTGCATAATTTTATGGAGTGTGTCAGGGAGTCGCTTATAACAGCGGAAATTGACTACGAAAATGAAACGATCACATACGAGGATCATACCACGCAGCTTAAGGCATTTCCCATAAGTGTCGACTTCCAGAAATTCCACGCATATGCATCCTCCCAGAAGAGTGTGAAGACCATAGCGAGTATAAAGAAAAGATACTCCCTTGATGGAAACAAGATCGGCATCGGTGTGGACAGGCTTGAATATACAAAAGGCCTGATGAAAAGATTCCAGGCGATCGATCTTTTCTTTGAAGAATATCCGGAATACAGGGGCAGGTTCACCTTTATCCAGATTGCAGTGCCGACAAGGATGAAAGAGCCTTATGTCAGCTACAAAAAGATGGTGGAGGGACTGGTAAAGAAGATAAATAAAAAGTATTCCCTCCAGGACTGGAACCCTATAGTATACAGAGGCACCAAGTCCGAACATGAGGACCTCGCAGCCTATTACCGGATGTCGGACATAGCTATAATAAGTTCAATTTATGATGGAATGAACCTTGTAGCCAAAGAGTTCATAGCCTCTCAGACAGATAACAAGGGCATCCTGCTTTTAAGTGAATTCACCGGAGCGGCTGAAGAGCTCGAAGGCGCGATCCTTGTTAATCCGTATGACACTGAAGAATTTTCAGAATGCATAAAGATGGCGCTGGAGCTTGACGATGATGAAATATCATGCAGGATCAACAACATGCGGAGGCAGGTAAAGGAAAAGGACATATATCACTGGATAGGGGATTTTCTTGAAGAGGCGGCGATCCTGCAGCCATACCAGATGAAGAAATCCCATTACATCTTCGACTGCTGCAAAGAGGCGGCTATGGACAACATCATTCTCTTCCTTGATTACGACGGCACGCTTACACCCATAGTTGAATCACCAGACCGGGCAATATTGCCGCAGGAGATGCGTTCACTGATTATCAAGCTCAGGAAAGTGATGCCCGTTGCAATTATCAG
>JAJRVB010000091.1 GCA_024277515.1 Nitrospirota bacterium
CAGCTATCGTTGTCAGACGTTCCACCAGGTCCCTGCTGAAATTCTCCGCCCTCTTCTTTTCAACTTCAATCTGCTGCGTCCTCTGCCTGACTATGTCTTCAAGGTAGAGTTTGTAATTATCTTTCCACTTCAGATAATTTCCGTAATGAATCGCCTTTTTAATGGAATGCATCAGATAGTCGGGATGATACGGTTTTATGATAAAGTCAAAAGCGCCTTTTTTTACCGCGTCAACAGCAACCTCGAGGTCTGCGTATGCGGTCATCAGTATTACAGGCATCTCGGACCTGATTTCATGTATCTGTTCAAGCAGTTCAAGTCCGGAGACATCGGGCATCCTGATGTCGGTCAGGACAACGTCAATGCCGTTATCCTGCATCCTGTCCAGGGCCTCACGCGCATTACTGCAGGCAACAACACTAAACTGCTCTTCCACAAGGATCCGGGTAGCGGCCTCAAGCACTTGGTACTCGTCATCTACAAGCAGTATCCTGTTCCGACTTTGCTTACTCATAACGGTAACCGCCCTTTCATAATGTTGTCTTCAGGAAGCAATATGCACAACACGAAGCCTCACAACTAAATTCTATCCTAAACCCCGTCACTTGTAAAGGTTTATTCTCCAGGGAGTTCCCCCATTTTTCCAGGCATATCCTTGTTTCCTGCATCAAGGCCATATTTACACTTTTCACGTATCCATAGAGATATAGCAACTTTTCTCCCCCTTTGAAAAAGTTCGGTTCGACTCGATTTCAAGGGGATTATCCGTCCCGGCGGATTCGCTGAGGCGAAAGGGAGATTTTATGGGAAAAGAAACTTGACCAGTTTATTTGCCAGTTTAATATCAAGTTCCCTCAACTGTTTGTACTCCTCTAACGCGGAAGTCTTATCATTAATAAGTACATACGCATAACCAAGATTAAAATGCGCTTCAGCATCATCAGGCCTGATCCTCACTGCATGTCTGTACGCATTAACTGCCTCCCGGTTCCGTCCTGACCGTACATAGGCATAACCAAGATTGAAGTACGCGTCCGCATAATCGGGCTTGATACTGACCGCCCTGTTATATGCCTCTATCGCTTCTGCATATTTGCCGGACCTGGTAAAAGCGATCCCCATATTATAATGTATGTCAGCGTAATCAGGAGTAATGCGCATGGCCCGACCGTATGCTTCTAACGCCTCCGCATACATGCCTGATTTCGCATACGCAATACCCAGATTATACAGTGCCGCTGCATCGTCCGGATTGTTACTCAGCGCCTGCTTGTATGCACTGATTGCTTCCCTGTATTTGCCCTCCTCTACAAAAGCCCGGCCCTGCTCATAATATACCCCTGCATCATTGACCCATTTGGTCGATACGTCCAGGGCATCGGCAATAGCGGCTGAACATAAGATACGCACCATCAGGACGGCGCTAAACAGAAAAACCGTTTGCCGGAACAAATATAGGATCACCATTTCTCCTTACACCCAAATAATGCAATAAGAAAAATACTTATCAGATGTAAATCTTCAGTGACAGGTATTATCCGGACATTGAAATGCAAAAATCAAAGAGCAAAGATCAAAATTGCGGAAGGTTTTTACCATATAAATAATTCTCCTTAATTTTGATTTTTTATTTTTGATATTTGATCTCTTGTTGCCTGCTGTTATTACCCGTTACTGAATAGTTACTACTATCAGATTATATCAGAAAGGATCAATCCTCGGGAGCTGCATCTCTGGTATTGACCAGCACAATTCCCTGTCCGGGTCTGAGGTCATACGTAAACGGCTCGGGGAGATACTCAAGCGGGTACTCCGGGGAGACATCAGTACACGGGGCCTTTGACTGCATGAAATCACATAGCCTTTCCGTACTGAAATTCTGGTGATGATGGATGTCTTTATTCAGGATCAGCAGGGCCTCTTCCTGTGTTGTTGTTGAGGCCTTCCAGATGAGCAGGATATTCGGGTTGCCATCCTGCAATATTTCGGTGGGGGCCTCTTCCTGAAAAATTGTATATCTTGACTTGATATCATTCACCTGCCTGATAAATGAAGTCAGATCAATGTCCGTCTCCTCCCAGTCCTCCGGCCTGGTCTTCACCACATGGAGCTTCTTTCTGAAACCGAATTCATATCCGACCGGCATCATTGAACCCGCGGAAAAGAGGGAAGCAAAAAGATACCGCTGCTTCAGACCACTCACATTGCCGTCAAGCTCTGTACAGAGCCGCTCGGTGTCGTGGCTCTCGGGAAAGCTTACTGAAGGGGAAGTCTCCCTGGTCAGGTTGTACTGTTCGAGCAGCCACGCACCCCTGAAGTCCCACCACTTGGAACTGTTGAATATGTAATCAAACCCCGCACCGGCAGTCTTTCTCGTCTGGTCGGACGAACAGCCGAGTGTCTCCGCAAAAAACAGGGTGTCGGGAAACTTTGCCTTCGTCTCTCTGATGAGCCGTTCCCAGAGCTTGCGAGGCAGCTGATAGGCCGCGTCGCAGCGGAACCCGTGGAAACCGAGTTCAGCAAGAAACTCGATAATAGTGAAGCAAAACCGGTAGAGTCCTTCCGGGTCTTTTGAGTGCCGATGGTCAAATTTTGCAAGGTCACCCCAGACGACCTTCCTGCCGTTCTCCTTTGCAAAGGGGTGTGAAATCCTGCCGTTTTTCTCCCACTGAAACCATTCGGGATGTTCCCTGATCAGTCCGCTGTCAACCGCGCAGTGGTTAATCACAAGATCAATCATCATCCTGAGGCCGAGTTTTTCCGCCTTCCGCACAACTTCCCTGAGCTGCTCCTCCGGCTGGATGCCGCAGTCCCTGTCAATAAGGAGATCGTTGAAACGGAAATAATCTTTTGTCGAGTAAAGGCTGCCCGAAAATCCGGGATACTGCACCGGGTTTACAAATATCCAGTTAAAACCCAGGTCCGCCGCCCTTTCCAGGTGCTGATCCCATGCGGTAAATTTGCCCGCAAGGAGTGGGAAGAGGTTATAAATAATCATCTTGTGAGGCTGTTTCATTTCATTTTCTCCATTGCTGCATCAAGTAAATAATATGCCTGTCCGGACCCGTCAAAAGAACGGTGCCCCCGGTCGAAGTTCAGTATCCTTGGTAAATAAAGAATAGCATTGGAAGAAATCAGTTGCAACATCTTGCACATCAAAAAGATAATGAGGCTTTGGAAATGTTCTTAATTAGAGTCTGTGTATAAACTCAAACATTGAGCTGTCATTCCCGCAGGTCTTTGAGCGGGTCGGATCGACTCGTCGAGTGGACTCGATTCGAGAATCCAGTCTTTTCAATGCCTTCTGGATGCCTGCCTACCGCAGGCAGGCCCGATCAACTGACTTCGGGCATGACGAAAACAAACACAGCACTTTATACACAGACTCCAGCTATGCTTAAAATAAATGAAGCTTCAATCCGATATTTCCGGTTATTCCACTTGCGTCTATGTTATCACCAGACATGTTTTCGATGTCACTGAAACGATAAAGTATCTCGCCAAATATTTTAAACAGGGATGTTCCCAGCTCAATATCCAATCCGGCACCAAGGTAGCCACCGAATTTGGCATCAAGGTCCAGGTGCTTTGTGTCTACATAGTTATAAGATATGCCCCCGAGTATAAAAGGATCAAATGTGCTGTCAGGCAGAATATGTATCTGTGCCCCTAAATCAAAGGGGATGACTTTTACTTCATCGGTCCCGAGCTTACTGCCTTCAAAATAATGGGCCCTTCCATCCAGCCTGATGTTGTCAATGATGATTGGCAGGCTAACCCCCACACCGGCACCCCAGGTACCGTCCACGTCTTTTTTTTCCCAGTAACTCCCAAAGCCATATACGTCGATTGCAAAGGCCTGTGAATTGCAGAACAACAGAAAAAACAGCAACCCTGCAAATATAGTCTTCATCTTATTCATGATATTCTCCTTCCCAATATATTATATTTTTTGGCGTTGTCCCAAGTTTGTATGATAATAGCATTTTGACATAAAAAATCGGATTCCTCTATTCTGTTGTAACCAAACAAACAAAATAGAAAGGAGGAATCCGATGGCCGAGATCCAGATAGA
>JAJRVB010000092.1 GCA_024277515.1 Nitrospirota bacterium
GCATGGGAAGTGCCGTGAAAGATGACAAGGAGCAGGCAAAAAACAAATATACAAAGAGTTATTTTCTGAAGGCCTGTTTTTTTCATTTCTGATTATGTTGCGCGGTTTCCGGTTTCTTCTGCGGCACCAGTATCCCGACCGTCCTCCTGTCTTCAATCAAATATTTTTTCGCCACACGCTGAACATCCCCGGGGGTGACGTTCCGTATGCCTTCAAGGTATACATCCTTCAGCCTCCAGCCGCCTATCATCTCAAACTGTCCGAGGACCATCGCATGATAGAAAATGGAGTCCTGGTTCATTATAAACTCAGCCTCAACCTGGTTCTTTGCCTTCTGTACTTCCCTCTCAGCCGGAGGGCTGTCCTTGATCTCCTCCACCTCCTCATACAGGGCAAGTTCAACGTCTTCTATTTTTTTGTCAGGCATAGGGGTCCCGTAGAGATAAAATATAAAGGGGTATTTATTGAAATTGCTGTATCCGGCCCCTGCAGAAAGGGCGATTCGCTTTTCATCGATAAGGGAGCTGTATATCCGAGCACTCTTCCCGCCTGAAAGCACACCTGCAAGGACGTCAAGCGCGTAGCTGTCCTCATCAAGGATATTCGGGGCCTTATATGCGCTCAGTACATACGGGAGCTCAGCCTCTTTTTTAATAAATATCCTCTTCTCGCCCCTCTGCACCGGTTCACGTATGTCCGGATTCCCGACCTCATGGCCCCTCGGAATCACACCAAATTCTTCCCTGATCTTTGCCATTGTCTCCTTCACATCAAGAGCGCCAGCAACAATGATAAAGGCATTATTAGGCACATAACGCTCCCTGTAGTACGCTGCAAGATCATCACGGGTCAATGACTCCAGGTCCTCCATCCACCCGATAACAGGCCACCTGTAAGGCTGGTTCTTGAAGGCCGTTGCAACCACTTCTTCATACACAAGATTTTGAGGATCATCTTCATAACGCATCCTCCGTTCCTCCATTACCACGTCCCGTTCAGAAAGAAAATCCGCGTTGTCCATGATCAGGTTCTGCATCCTGTCGGCTTCAAGCTCTATTGAGATGTGCAGTCTGTCAGGCGCAAGCTTCTGAAAGTAATACACAAAGTCTTTGCTTGTGCCCGCGTTGTCAATACCTCCCGCCCTCTTTATGGTCTTTGAGAATGTATTGGGCCCGTGCTTCTGGGTACCCTTGAACATCATATGTTCAAGCACATGGCTGGCGCCGGTCTTCCCCACGTTTTCATTTATCGAACCCGCGTTATACCAGATCTGGAATACGGCAAGAGGCGCGGCAGGGTCTTTCACAATAATCACTTTAAGGCCGTTTGGAAGCACCTCTTCATAGACATTATCATGCCATTCCGGTACAGTCTCAGTGCTTCCCTTTTTAATGCCGGGAGAGCAGCCCGCAAGTATTACACACACCGATAAAATGATAAGTACAGACCCTTTATTCATTGCGTTCCATAGTAACAGAGAAGGAAAACAACAGTCAATTGTGATGAGAAGGGCCGGAGGGAGAATGATAAATCTTTTGTTTTTTCTTCAACTCTTAAACTCTTCAACTCTTCAACTCTTAAAGCCACATGGCATAATACAGATTCACACTTTTATTTACATATGAAGCGCTGGCAGTAATGCTGCCCCTGTTATAAATACCGTCATCATACTCTCTGTCGATCTGTTCGGCGATGCTTCCGGAAAGATCATCAACGCGGATACAGTTTCTCCGGCCGACGCCGCCCCCAAAGTTCCTGTGTGTCAGAAAATAGCGTCCTCCGAACGGACTCCTGATAAAAACATCCTCTCCCTTTGCTTCTGGATTACCGGTAAGGAGCCCGGCATAGCGCAGAGACTGCCACTCCTCATGGGCTTCTTCTCCATCTGCAGCGCTGCCTCCTTCGATCAGGCCGTTTCTGTTGCCCGCTGAAACTCCTTTCCATCCGTGATTGCCGGAATCATCTCCAGGCACGGCATTGTACCTGTCAACGTACATACTGTATGAGATACTGATGTTCTGCAGATCAATGATAAGCCTGCGTACCTGAAAGCCCTCTGTTAATGTCTCCCCCCTGAGAACACCGCCCATGAGCATCCCGCCGAGCAGAAGGACCAGAGACATCTCTATAATTGTATATCCACCTTTTCCACGTATTTTAAACATGGTATACCCCCTGGAGAAAACCTGTTTCCCAAAAATTATCCGGCATAGAGAATCTGAATTTATATGAAAAGAATTTGTTTATTGACGAAGATAATCTTATATAAATAATAACATGAATAGCCTTGATTGTCCAATAAATATCAGCTCTCTGCTCGCGGGTAACGATTCAGTTACAGGTATCATCCGGGCATTGAAATGTAAAAATCAAAAGCCAAAGATCAAAATTAAGGAGAATTATTTATATTATAAAACCCCTTCCATAATTTTGATTTTTTATTTTTAATATTTGATCTTTTGTTGCCTGCTTTTATTACCCGTAACTGAATAGTTACGCTCTCTGGAGTTCACCGGGGGAGGGGCAGCTTCTGATAAACTTATTCAGGAAATATTCAATTTCTCAAATGTCTTGAGGAATGCATCAAGCACTTCCGGATCAAAGTGCGTACCAGCGCCGGCGCTGATATGTTCCATGACTTTGTCCTCTGACCATGCAGGTCTGTACGGACGGTCCGACCTTAAGGCGTCCCACACATCAACAACTGCAAATATGCGGGCGGCAAGAGGAATCTGCTCGCCCCTGAGCCCTTCCGGATACCCTGTGCCGTCCCACCTTTCATGGTGATAGTAGGGGATGTCGATAGCAGGCCGTAAATGCTCTATCGGGTAGAGCAGGTTACGGGCATATTCCGGGTGTTTTTTCATAATTATCCACTCTTCCTCAGTAAGCTTGCCGGGCTTCAGGAGGATACTGTCAGGAATACCAAGTTTGCCGATGTCATGCAGGAGCGCCCCCCTTCTGAAATGAGCGAGCTCTTTGTCCGATATCCTGAATTCCTGTGCAACATTGATCGTCATTTCCGTCACTCTCCGGGAGTGCCCTTCAGTCTCCTTGTCTCTTATGTCCAGGGCCTTTGACCAGCCTTCAATCGTTGTGTCATACGCAAGGGCAAGATTAAGGTTTGACTGACGAAGCCTCTCAAAAAGCAGTGCATTGTCTATAGCGTTTGCAGCCTGGGTTGCGATTGTTTTAATAAAGTCCAGCCACTCCGCGTCAGGTTCCATGGACTCGCGATGAAAAAGTTCTATAACACCCA
>JAJRVB010000093.1 GCA_024277515.1 Nitrospirota bacterium
CCAACAAAAGAATATGCTGCCCGGCATTAAAGCCGATGCTGTTCAGCAATACATAACCGGCAGCTACCACGGCAATGAACACAATATCGAATTTAAGCCCCCTCGCGAGCGTAAGGATCGAGAGCCGTTTGTGAATAACGAATATACATATTATGTCTATCATGGAAAGGCAAAATGCCGTTGCAGTGGCTGCTCCGACCATACCGAAGCGCGGAATTAGAAGTATGTTCAGGATAATATTCACCATCCCCCAGATCACAGTTATCTTCATATAAATCCTGTGTTCCCCTGTCATCTGGAGGATAACGCCGATAAGACCGGCAGATGCCTTTATCAATTGTCCGGCTACCAGGATCAAGAGCGGGACATACCCATATGCAAACTCCGGGCCGTATATATATTTCAATATGTATTTGCCTTCGATTGCAAGCACAAGGATGACAGGCAAGGCCATGCTCAGTATCCAGCGCGTGCTTTCACCCACTATTTTCCGGAGTTCATCCCGGTTTCCTGATGAGTATATTGAGGATATTAACTGCGGGATGATCACGGCAAAGGCCATCATGGGGAAGTATACGAGCAGCACGAGCTTGGCAACAATGCCATAAACACCTACGGTTTCAGTCGAGGTAAACATTCCGAGTATCCATACATCCGCCTGCGTGTAGAGAAGTACGCTCATGCTGGTAAAAATAATAGTGTATGCCACATCCAGGACTTTTTTATGGTCGCACTGTTTTTTGACGGGGCCCAATTCTTTTATCTGTTTTTTTAAAAAAACTATGGACGCGATGACCGCCATGATCTCCCCGGCCACAAATGCGATAATCGCATAGAACGGGGACACGCCCTTCAGAAGAAGTATCAGAAAAACCGTGATCCTGAAGAACGGCGAGATAAGGGCTTCCGGAATTAACGCCCTGAGCGCATCCTTGTGTCCTCTCAGAATGCCGCCTATCACATCCCGTATGACCCACGCGGGTATGGCTATGACGACAACCGGCATTAATTTCAGCAGGCCTTCGGAATGGAAGATATTTATGGAAATATATTTCGAGAGCAACAATATAATAAGCATAAAAACGACGGAAAATACTACGCAGAACTTTAACGCAAAAGAGATAGTTCCCTTTAGTCCGGCCTCATCTTTCCTGTCAATAAAGAGCGGCACGAATTTCATCATGGTCTCTTCCATACCGAACTTTGCGATCTGTGCTGCTATCCGCACAACGGTTATCGCGAGGATGACCTCTCCAATCCCGCCGGCCCCGAGGACCCGGGCGAGGATCACCTGATTAAGGAAACCCAATGCGGTGTTGGATATCTTCAGACCAAACGCGATGGCCCCGCCTTTGGCCCCGACTGCCAGATTATCGTCCTGATGAGAGATGTTCTCTGAATTGTTCTCAGCCATATTAACCTGAATAATACAATATGAAAAATGGAGGTGTTGTGAAAGCAAATAATTTTCGATACATTAGACGCAATACTAACCAATCTGAGCGTGTATGTTTTTATTCAAACCTTTAAGCATATTATCTCAATAACTTATCGAGTTAATTATTTGATTGAATAATATCACCATTTTTCGGGTAAATGTGAGATAAAGATTACAGCCGGTGAATCAGCTTTCAGCAGGGGTCAGGAAATCAAACTCCCCAAGCTCCGGATTTTTGAAGAGCTTTTTCAGCTTCACCGTGAACGTGAATTCATTTACATATATTTTCAATAGTGACGGATACCAGAAGCCCTTATGGTCAACAGGATTATCGTATGTAATGCGTATTTTTCTTTCGGGAGACTGTATGTCCTGCCTGAGGGGCAGCAGTGTCTCCCTGTCCAGATGAATAATTTTGTCTTCCGCCACGATGATGTATTCCGTATCATCCCTGTAAAGACGGGCCATGCGGTAATTGTCCCACCAGAAGATGGCGTTGTAGAGTTCCCGGCCGAGCTCCTTCAGCCGGCTGTCCCGGCTTCCTGATAGCATAAAAAGCGTATCATCCCTGATCACAAAGTCCCGCACGAGTATGCCTAACTGATACATTCTCATATGGACCATTCCCGGCTGACGGACAAGAATAGAGGCCTTCAGGGCGGAGTAGGGTTCATTATTTTTTCTTATGTCTATATCTGTGATCGCCTTGATTACTGCAATGTCTCCACCGGCTTTCTCCATTATATCTTCAAGCGCCGGTTCCGCTTCCTCATACACCGGAGGCAGCGCTGCCTTCTGCTTTGGGGCGCAGGCGATAAACAGACAGATGAGACTAAAACATGAGAATCTGAACAGCTTCTTCAACATTACGCGCTCCTATGATATCAATATTCTTAACGTCTCCATTATTAGAATTGCTGACAGGTACGATCCCCTTGCTGAATCCAAGTTTCGCGGCCTCATTGATGCGGATGTCCGCCTGACTTATGGCCCTCAGTTCCCCGGAGAGCCCGACTTCACCAAACGTAATGATTCCCTTATCAATGGCCTGATTTTTTAAGGAAGATGCAATGGCGGCAATAATGCCCATATCAATAGCGGGTTCATCAATCCTCAATCCCCCGACTACATTTACGAAAATATCCATGGACCCCAGATGCATGCCCAGACGTTTATCCAGAACAGCTATC
>JAJRVB010000094.1 GCA_024277515.1 Nitrospirota bacterium
GCCTCTGCATCCGCCTTTCCTTTGATTTCCTGGGCAGTCCTGTATGCTTCAGACTGTATCTTCTTGAGCTCACGCCCTTTATTGCCGAGGATTTTTGACGCCTCCCCCTGCCCTTCCGAACGGAATTTGTCGGCAATCCTCCTCCGCTCGGTAATCATCCGTTCAAATATCTTGTTCTGCACTTCTTCCACGTAGTTAATCCGTTTAAGGCGCAGGTCGAGCAGCTCAATCCCGAGTTCGAGGGTCCGGGGAGCGGCGATTTCAATAATTGACCGAGTTATGATTTCTCTCCCGTATTTAATGGTGGCCAGTTTCTGGGCCACATCTCCGGCAAACTCCTCACTGGTCCGGAAGTCCCTGTTTGTGGAACGGACCAGTTCAACCAGATAGTGTTTGGCGATCGCGTTTCGCGTCTCACCGTCCAGGATGTCATCCAGGCGGGACTGCGCGCCCCGCTCGTCACGCACACGCTGGAAGAAAAGCAGCGGGTCTTTTATTCTCCATCGGGCATATGTATCGACCCAGATAAACCTCTTGTCCTTGGTCGGTATCTGGTTCGGGTCCCCGTCCCACTCAAGAAAACGTCTGTCAAAAAAATTGGCCTGCTGTATAATGGGAATCTTGAATTTGATCCCGGGGGTCACGATCGGGTCTCCCACGGGCTTGCCGAACTGCGTAATAATGACCTGTTCCGTCTCCCTGACGATAAAGGCGGAAGACGTAACAACAATTACTGCGAGAATAATAATGGCGGCAATAATCATCGGCTTGGTTTTATTCATTTTGCACCCCCCTTGTCAAGCTGGAACAGCGGCAATATGCCGGTCGCTTCCTCATCAGTGATCAGCTTCCTCCCGACCTTCTGCATGACTTTGTTCATGGTTTCGAGATAAATACGCTGGCGCGTCACATCTTTTGCCTTGGAATACTCCTTAAACACGGCATTAAATTTTGAGGCCTCACCCTTTGCCTGGTTGACCCGTTCAAGTGCGTACCCCTTGGCCTCTTCAATAGTCCTGGCCGCCTCTCCACGCGCCTTTGGAATGACCTTGTTATATTCCGACTTTGCCTGATTAATCAGTTTTTCCCGCTCCTGCTGGGCCTCATTCACCTCGTTAAAGGCCGGCTTTACCAGCTCGGGTGGATTAACATCCTGCAGCACTACCTGGTCGACTTTTATGCCGAGTTCATACTGATTGCATAATTCCTGGAGCATGACAGTGACCGCGCTCGCAACTTCCTGACGGCCGACGGTCAACACCTCGTCAACGGTACGGTCACCGATTACTTCGCGCATGACAGCTTCATTAATATCGCGGAATGTCTTCTCCGCATTCCTTACACGAAACAGGAACTTATACGGATCATTAATTCGGAACTGAACGATCCATTCCACTTCCGCGGCATTCAGGTCACCTGTCAGCATGAGAGATTCTTCCCTGTATTTTGTCGAAGAGTACGTAGTCCTGACACCCGGGACCGAACTTCGGAAACCGAATTCAAGCTTTAACTGCCGCTCAACCGGCACCTTGTACACCTGCTCAATTCCAAAAGGCATCTTGAAATTGAGACCCGGATTGACCGTGCGCGTGTACTTTCCAAACTGCAGTACCACACCCACCTCTTCAGGTTCCACAGTAAACCATAATGTAGAAAAAAAGCTTAAGACAAGGACAACGGCAATAGCTACCGCAATGGCCTTTACATTTATTTTCGGCGGCTTGAAATCTTTTAAATCCTTAAAATCAAATGGTGGTCTCTGGTCCATACACCTCTCCTTTTTTTTTGGGGTAAGTTAAATAGTAATCTAAATCGTGCTAAATTACAACTCCATGAAAAAACCCTGAAACTATCACCGGTTATTTAGCGCAAAAACATATATAACTATTGACTTCCCTGCTCATTTTCCCTTAAATTGGGGGAGCCTTATCAGAATGATATCTTGAAACGGGAGGGACTATTGGCAAGAAACAGGATGTACCTGTACGGAAAAAACTCGATTCTGGAGCGGCTGAAGTTCGGTCCTGAAAGTATCCGGCAGGTCTTTATTCAGGAAAACTTCAATGCCCCCCGGATAACGGAGTTAATAAATTCCCATAACATGCCCTGCAGACGCGTTTCTGAAAGGGACCTGCTGAAGATCAAACGGGCAGACCGCCTTCAGGGGATCGTGGCCGAGGTAACCGCATATGTATATACCCCTTTTGAAAAACTGCTCCACCCGGAAGGGAAAGAAGAGCGCTCTCTGATATTTCTGGACGGTCTGAATGACCCCCATAATCTCGGCTCCATCATGCGGACCGCGGCATGTTTCGGCGGACTCGGCATCGTAATCCCTTCTCACAGTTCATGCGATGTCAATGAGACCGCGATTCACGTTGCATCCGGGGGAGAAAACTTTGTCCCTGTTGCGCAGGTGACCAATCTCACAACCGCCCTGTTAAAGGCAAAAAAGAGCGGTTACTGGGCCGCTGGCACGGTGGTCGAAGGCGGACAGGACATCTGCCGGACTTCCCTGCCGTTTCCACTCTGCCTTGTGCTCGGAGCTGAAGGCAAAGGGATCCGGTACGGCATACAGAAACACCTTGACCTGAAAATCACCCTGCCTATGAGGGGGGCGCAGCTTTCATTCAATGTTGCCATGGCATGCGCTATTTTCTCCTATGAAATAACAAGGCAGAGGGGGTAGCAAAGGCACCAATTCAGTTACAGGTAATAACAGGCTGCACAAGATCAAATATAAAAAATCAAAATTCCGGAATTTTTATCTTTGATTTTTTATTTTGCATTTCTCTGTCCAAATGCGCCTGTAACTGAGTGCTTACGCAGCAAAGCCCTATGCCCCTGCCTTCTCCACATCCTTCACCATTAACCTGGTCACCGCGCTCGCAAACGCGGCCGGGTCTTTCGGTTTGGAACCTTCCATCAGGAGGGCCTGGTCATACAGGAGTTTTATATATTCTTCAAGCACAACGCTTTTCTGCTCTTTTTCAAACAGCCTGTTCATGGCCTCAAATATGGGGTGGCCGGAGTTGATTTCGAGGATGCGCCTGCTCTGAGGCACTTTCTGGCCCATTGACTTCAGGAGCTGTTCCATCTGCGGGTCCATGTCCCCTTCATCGCCTACAAGACAGCAGGCTGTGTCCTTCAGTCTTCCCGACAGCCTGACGTCCTTGACATCGTCCTTGAGCTGGTCCCTGATAAGTTCGATAAGCGCCTTGTATTTCTTCTCTGAAGCCTTCTTTTCCTCTACTCCCTTTTCGTCAAGTGTAATATCGCCCTTGATTGCCGATTTAAATTTCTTTCCCTTGTATTCAAGACCGCTCACTATGAAATCATCCACCTCATCCAGCATGACCAGCACGTCATACCCCTTCTCCTTCAGGGCCTCGAGATAAGGGGACTTCTTTACTTCATCATATGTCGTACCGGTAATGTAATAAATCTCTTACTGCCCTTCTTTCATGCCGTCGAGATATTCCTCAAGAGATATATATGTGCCGGAAGGCCTGTTTATTGACTGGTACAGGAGAAGATCAGCGATCGCCTCTTTCCTTGAAAAATCAAAATGCACTCCCTCCTTAAGTATCTTCCCGAATTCCTTATAGAATGAAAGATACTGTTCATACTCGTTCTTTTTCATGTCCTGGAGCGTATCAAGGACCTTCTTCGTCACATTCCTGTTTATTATCTCGACCTGCCGGTTGGACTGAAGGATTTCCCTCGATACATTCAGGGGGAGGTCGGATGAGTCAACAACTCCCTTAATGAACCTCAGGTACCTTGGGATCAGCTGCTCGCAGTGGTCCATGATCTGGACCCTCTTCACATAAAGGGTCGGCCCGATCTTGTAATCCTTGTAATAAATATCAAGTGGCATGTTAGCCGGAATGTAGAGGAGCGCGGCAAATTCCGAAGTCCCCTCAGCCCTGAAATGGATGGTCTTTGCAGGATCGGTAAAGTCATGAGAGATATGCTTGTAAAATTCCTTGTACTCCTCTTCAGATACTTCTGATTTGTCCTTGAGCCATATCGCCTTTCTCGAATTGAGCGTTTCTTCTTCCCTGATTTTGACTTTCTCTCCTTTTTTCAGTTCACTCTCCACCTCCTTCTCAACATCCATCACTACAGGATGTTCGATGAAGTCGGAATATTTTTTGACAATGCTCCGGAGTTCCCATTCATCGAGGTATTTCTTTTCTTCATCCTTAAAGTGGAGGACCACGTCAGTGCCCTTGCTTTTTTTCTCTACATCTTCAATGCTGAAAAAGCCGTCCCCGGAGGATTCCCAGCAGACACCCTTGCTGTCACCTGAGCCTGCCCTTCTCGATATGACGGACACCCTGTCCGCCACCATGAATGATGAATAAAACCCGACCCCGAACTGTCCGATAAGCTCCGGATTGTCCTTCAGTTCCTTGTCCTGTAAAGCCGCGATAAACTCTTTTGTGCCGGAATGCGCTATCGTACCGAGCGCCCCGGTTATTTCATCTTTTGTCATGCCGATGCCGTTGTCTCTGACGGTCAGAGTTCCGGCATCTTTGTCCACAATCAGTTTGATTTTCCACTCCTTATCATCTTCCATGATTCCGCTTTCAGTAAGAGACTCATATCGTGCCCTGTCAATGGCATCGGATGCATTGGAAATAAGCTCCCTCAGGAATATGTCCTTGTGAGAGTAAAGGGAGTGGATCATCAGGTCGAGCAGATGCTTCACTTCAGTTTTAAATTCCATGTTTTTCTTGGTCATATTGATAGCTCCTTATACTGAATTTATGAAGAAATGAACTTTTCATGTCTCCCCCTTTGGAAAAGGGAGATTAAGGGGGATTTTATGAATAATTTCTTTGAAAAATCTCCCCTAACCCTGCCTACCGGCAGGCAGGCCCTCCCGGATCGGGTCTCATCGATGGGTCGACTCGACTTTGCCAAAGAGGGGAATACATTACGTCTTGCGATCTTCTTATATAATAAATAGCCGAATAAAAAGTCAATTCTCCCTGCTCACGCGCAAGTTGAGTTTTAAAGTCTCCTGTTATCGGTCAGACAGTTCAGGTAACCGGATTCAGTCCGGGCAGTGTTGAGCAGGGCTATTTTATCAGGCCTATCATCCTCATGGCTTCCTGCCCTACATCCGTTGCGGGGTCCAGTTCCGCGGCTTTTTTCAGTGCGGACGCGGCCTCTTCGTTATTCCCTGATGACATAAGGACAAAGCCGAGGCTCAACCATATCCTCTGGAATGACGGCGCGACTTCAGCGCCTTTTTTGAGAGTATCTATCGCAAGCTCAGGCTGCTTTGTATAGTGATATGCCAGCCCGAGGTCATTGTACGTATCTATATGCTTCGGGTCCAGTTCGAGCACTTTTTTGTAAATTTCAATTGCCTGGTCAAATTTCCTGCCCTCAAAATACTTGTCTCCAAGGAGCGAGAGCGCCTGGGGGTCAGTACGGTCTACATCCAGTTCGTCAACAGGGACAACCTTCCTGAAGTCCTTGTCCAGAAGCGGTCCGGAAGGCATCGGGGACTTACCTGCAGTGACCCCGGAAGGTTTTTCCGCCCTGTCTGAATTATTGCTTACATAACTGACAATAATAATACCGGCCACTGCAACAGCAACTACAATGATTATCCATTTCTTATAGGTTTCCATAACAATCTCCAGATAAACTTTTTTCAGATTTTAACAATATCGGTCCATTAATACATATGATATATTAAAGAATCGATATTATCTAAAACAACCTGTTATCGGCTTCCAGCATATGCATCAGCTCCTCATACGAAATAGTCCTTACGCCAAGTGAACGCGCCTTTTCAAGTTTGGAACCCGGGTCTTCACCAAAAACAAGATAACTCGTATTACCTGACACAGAAGATGCCGCGTGACCGCCCTTTCTCTCTATAAGTTCTTCGACTTCCTTCCGCGGCCTGGGCAGTCTGCCGGTGAGTACAATAGTCATGCCGTCCAAAGGAAGATTTTCACGGCCCTCAATGTCAAAATCAGGGTTTTGAATGCGCACACCAAGCTCCGACAGCCTCTCCAGGGTTTGCAGGTTCTCCGTGTCACCAAAAAAATTCGCTATGGATTCCGCTGTCTTCTCTCCCATCTGTTTAATCTCCATGACCCTTTCGGGTGTAACATGGTACAGTTCTTTAATGTCACTGAAGTTCCTGGCCAGGATCCTGGCTGCATATTCTCCTACATGCACGATGCCGAGGGAGTATAGAAACCGCGCCATGGTCGTTGACCTGCTCCTGTCTATCGCATCAATCAGGTTCCAGGCGGACTTTTCAGCAAATCCCGGAAGATCAAGAAGGTCCTCCTTTTTCAATTTATATATATCCTCGAAATGCCTGACAAGTCCCCGTTCATGGAGCAGCTCAACATTCTTTTCTCCCAGGCCGGTTATGTCCATGGCGGCCCTTGATGCATAATGTTTTATACGCTCCCGCACCTGGGCAGGACAGTTCAGCCCGATGCAGCGATATGCAACCCCGCCCTCGTCTTTTTCCACATGAGAACCGCATACAGGACATTTTTCAGGGGGCAGTATCTTTTTCCCCGTGCCCTTTCGCCTGACAGCTGTCACATGAGGGATCACATCTCCGGCCCTCTCGACTTCCACCAGATCTCCGATCCCGATATTCAGCCGCTCAATTTCATCCCAGTTATGCAGAGAAGAACTCGAAACCGTAACGCCTCCTATTCTTACCGGTTCGAGAGACGCAACCGGGGTAATAGTGCCCAGCCTGCCCACACTCAGATGGATGTCCAGCACCTTCGTAGTGCTCCGGCGCGCAGGGAATTTATACGCAATCGCCCAGCGGGGCTCCCTTGTCTTGACTCCCAGGACCTGTTGAAGCCTGAATTCATTCACCTTGACAACCGCACCGTCCGCCTCAAAGGAGAAGCTGTCCCTCTTTTCCCCGATCCACCTGATTGACTCGATGACCTGCTCTATCCCGGTCACGCGTCTGATGCCAAACGGGACCGGAAAGCGGCAGCGACTGAGCCACTCAATAAACTCCCACTGGCTCCCGAACTTAATGCCACTGACAGCGCCCAGGCCGTAACAGGCCAGGTGAAGCCTTCTCCTGGCGGTAATAGAAGAATCAAGCTGCCTAACAGAACCGGCAGCAGCATTACGGGGATTTGCAAAAGGGCCCTCTCCCTGTTTTTCTCTCTCTATGTTGAGGTCTTCAAACTCTTGAATACCCATAAATATCTCGCCACGGATATCAATTGATTCAGGGACATTTTCCCCTTCTATCTTCAGAGGCACTGCCTTTATGGTCCTGATATTCAGGGTCACATCTTCTCCCTCATAGCCGTCGCCCCTCGTAGACGCCGTCCCGAGCATTCCATTTCTGTAAGAAAGCTCTATGGCGATGCCGTCGTACTTCGGCTCAACTGTATAGACGATCTCATCATCAGACCCCAACTGGCGTTTCAGCCGCCGCTCAAATTCTCTCATTTCATTATCCGAGAATGCATTATCAAGAGAGAGCATGGGTTCAGCATGTCTCACCTTGCTGAACTTGTCCAGAGGCGCGGCCCCGACCCGCTGTGTCGGGGAATCAGGCAAAACATAATCAAAGTTTTCTTCGAGCTCTTTCAGCCTCCTGAAAAGACGATCATACTCCTCATCCGGTATAACGGGGGCATCAAGCACATGGTACCGGTAGCAATGCTCATTCAGGTCCCTGACCAGTTTTTCTATTTCCTCAGCTACATGTTCGGGCGGCTTCTTCATTCTTATTTCGTATCCAGCGGATGTTCTTTATCCATCAGTTCTATCAAAAGCTGCAATGCGGCCCTGGCAGCTTCTTCCTTGTTTTCCTCCCGCCCCCCCTGAAGCCGCAGCTCTTTCGAGACCGTCTTTCCCTCTCTGTCCGCCGCTATGCAGACAAGGCCCTTCTCACTGCCTGCGAGCACATCAGGGCCGAGGTTGCCCGTCGTTGCTATAGAAAAATCAGTTTTAACAAGAGAACGCACCTTTTCGGCCATTGCTATGGCAGTTGACTTGCTCACCACGCCATGGATGCGGATAATTTCGGGAGAAATTCCGAGTATGTCCGTCTTGGCAGCTTCTGAATAAGATACAACCCCGGCCCTGAAAAAAACACTCGCCCCAGGGAGCGAGGTGATATAATGACTGATAAGGCCGCCTGTGCATGACTCGGCAACAGCAAGCGTATGGCCCCGGCGTTTAAACAGCTGATGAACTTTATATATCGCTTCTTCAGTTGATTTTTTCACTATATAATACCCCTCTTTGGCAAAGTCGAGTCGACCCATCGATGAGACCCGATCCGGGAGGGCCTGCCTGCCGGTAGGCAGGGTTAGGGGAGATTTTTCAAAGAAATTATTCATAAAATCCCCCTCCCCTTTA
>JAJRVB010000095.1 GCA_024277515.1 Nitrospirota bacterium
AGTCTTTCACTTGAATCCTCGACCCCTTGGCCCCTTGAATCCTATATGTCATGCGCCTGTCACCACTTTAAGAAAAATATCCTCCAGAGAAAGCGTCTCTGTCTTCATCTCTAAAAGACCGGCCCCCATCCCTGCAAGTGCAAAGGAGACCGGCTCCCTTATATCATGGCCCGGTTCGACCTCAATCACAAATTTGTCTTCTGAGATCTTTTCAATCTTCTTTGTGTGCGATAAGGCCCTTATCTGTTCAAAATCAACTTTGCCCATATTTGCGACAAGTATAATGATCCTCTGGCCGGTATCGAGGTCCCTTGAAAGGTTTTCAATAGAGTCACAGGCCACGAGGGCGCCTTCATTAATTATGGCCACCTTTTCACAGATTGATGTTACCTCCTGGAGGATGTGGCTGCTTAATATGACGGTACGCTTTCTGCCGAGACTCCTGATAAGTTCCCTTATCTCAATTATCTGTCGGGGGTCGAGACCAACTGTCGGCTCATCGAGTATAAGTATCTCCGGGTCATGCACAAGCGCCTGCGCAAGGCCGACCCTCTGCCTGTACCCTTTGGAGAGATTGCCTGTAAGCCTCCCGAGTTTGTCGGATATTCCGCATAATTCAGCTACATGCTGAATGTTCTTGCTCAGGGCTGGGTTACTCACTCCACGTATCTGCCCCGCATACTTCAGATATTCATTTACGGTCATATCAAGGTAAAGGGGCGGGTGCTCCGGCAGGTATCCTATAATCTTTTTGACTTTATCCGGCTGGTCAAACATTTCCATCCCGTTGATAATGACCTTGCCGTCCGTCGGCGGCAGATAACCTGTTATCATGCGCATAATCGTGGTCTTCCCCGCTCCATTTGGACCAAGCAGACCAAGCGTCTCACCGGTGCCGACTGAAAAGGTCACGGACCTTACAGCATCATGATGACCAAAGCTCTTTGTTAAATTTATGACATTTATCATTTGCTGTTAACAAAAGGATTCAAGGATTCAAGGGTTCGAGTGAAAAAAGATTGGTCTTTCACCTGAATCCTCAACCCCCTGGCCACTCGAATCCTTTTCCGTATCATTTTTCCTTTATATCAATCTTGTCCACAACCCAGTGACCGCCTTCTTTAATCATATGATAAGTATTTTCATACGATATATTCTCCTCTTTTGTGATCGGCTGCCGGGTCTTTTCATCGATATAATAAAATGTCCAGTCTTCCAGTGTCTTGACAGCTGCCTTGTCCCGGCCTTTTGAAACATCGGTTTCTGCAAACTCGATCTTTTTCAGGTCACTGACCATCAGTTTCCTGTCCTTTTTCAGGTAAGTAATATAGGCCTCGATCCGGAGCAGCTCACGGGTTGATGTAAAATATTCCATGACCCTGAAATCGGGTTTTGACAGGGCCTCCGCAATCATCTTGTTGTAAGCCATTACAACGTTTTTTACTTCAATATCTTCTTTTGCACAGGACAGCAATGTTAAACATATGAATAGTGCAATCAATATTTTATTTGTCACTTGAATCCTTGCCCCCCTGACCCCTCGACCCCTTGAATCCTTTCTCGAATATATGATACAAGTTCATCCCTCTTGTCTTCTATCAATCCTGAAAAATGTTTTGAGTACGAATAACTGGTCATATCTACACCGTTTTTATCACCTTTAAGTATAATATATATACGCTCATCAGGGTCAATTATCCTGACAAACACCCCTATCAGTCCAACAAAGGATGCCGCAAAAAAGAACCCTATTCCCGGCTCACCAACGAGCTCCATCTCTACCCAGCGCCTTACCTCGGGGAAGCTGATCTTATATCCGCCTGCTTCCGCTTCACCGTTAAAGGGGACCAGTCCCTCAAAAACGGGTGTATCTTCCTGATAGACCTTTAGCAGGTAAAAAGGGTTCCTGACCTCCAATGTCTTTGTGTGGAAATTCTTACCTTCCCTGATAAAATCAGGATAAAAATTTATTTCCATACTGATATCTTCAGTGGAAAGAGATAATCTGTCCTCAGTCCCTCTGTTGTTTCTTAATGCCACGAACTTGTCAAAAATCAGATTGCCTTCAAGGTCCCTCATAATAATTTTGGGAGAAAATCCTCCTCGAACAAGGAGAAATTTCATACCTTCTATTATAAGGGGATCGTTTATGCGTACAATCTTTTCCCATGATTTCTCGTTTTTCAGCTCCCTTACCCTGAATACGGCAACATGCTCGGTCGCATTCCATGGGTCTGACTCAGGATATATTGAGTATTGTTTTACAAGTCCCACCTAGGCATCAGGCAGGTTCAGGCCCCAGGCAGGCTCTTTTAAAATTCGGACGATATTGTCTTTATGAAGGCGGTACGACTGGCCCTCTGTAAATCCAAGGGTTGCCCGGTAAGCTCCGAAGTAATAAATGACCAGACCCATGAGTGCGGTGATCAGGATAAAATGAAAAAAGATCGACCCCCGGAACCCGGCACTGCCGCGGCTGCCGACAATCATTTTACCAGAAGAATTCTCCTGAACGGCAATGGCCCACTTCTGCTTTTTAAACCACACGCGGGAAATATCCTCAAGTTCCGCTGCACCAATCTTCTCATAATACACTTTTACGCCCTGCTGTTCAGTAGAAAAAGGAAAGGTGAATATTGCGCCGGCCTTTGCCCTCTTTTTTTTAACAAGACGGTCGATGCTGCAGAGGGCAGTAGAAAAAATCAGGAAGATGCCGATGAAACCAAATATGTTTCCGCCCGCCAGCGTCTGGCTGTTATATCTCTCCCCGAGCCATTTGAGGACCGGATGTTTCAAATGCATTTCGAGCTGCTGCTCCGGGCTAAGAAAAGCAGGGTTTGGAAGGACCGCCCCCACCGCCAGCATGGCTGTCACTATAATCAGCAGTACAACCGCAACATTTCTTGAAGTAACAAAATCCCATATATGCTTCAGGAGATCACTCATGCAGGTTCTTCACCTCATTAATGATCTCTTCAATATCGATCGAGCTTACTACAGCGCCCGATTTCAGGTCAGTCGCCCTTGAATACCAGTAGTCTATCTTTTTCGTTTCCGGCCCGCCCGGCTCTTTTGGTATAAACATCTTTGACCCTGAAATTTCGTGGTCCATATTAAAGTCTGAAACCACAACTTTTTTTGTTCCCTCAGATGTAGTCACTTCTATCTTAAACTGCTCCCTGCCGGGTGAACGGTCTTCCTTCACAAGTTTTACGGCCTTCCATGAGTTAAGGATATTCATAAGTTTCATAATCTTTTCCCCAGCCACAGGCCTGCCATTTAAAAGCCATATATTATCTCTGTTTTCTATCAGATATCTGTCATGACCTGACAATAAACTTAAGTTTAAAATCGTCTCAGGATATATAATGAAAAGATTGCGGTACATAAACCTTGTATGGTCGCCATTTAACAGTGTCCAGAACTCACGCCGTGTCCTGGCAGCCTCTTTTGAACCGGGATTATGAATCAGAGTCCCTTTGTTCCACTCAGTCCCCCAGAAATATACATCATAATTCCCGATCGATTTATCTGCCGTGTCAAAGAGCTCAACAGACAGGTGTTCAGGCAGATTACCGAGCTCCTCTTCCCAGGGGGAAAAAGCGGATGCCTTCTGTGTATGAAGGACATCTATCAAACCCTTAATATCGTCACTGCTTCCCGGCCATACCTCAGGAGATATCATCCTCCATGCTCCATCCTCCCTGACAAGCTCAACCATCTCTTCGCGCTTCCTGATCCTTATCCTGCCGAGCGCTTCCGGCTCAAAGAGGAAAAATCTTTTTTCCCTGAGGTCATAGGGTTTAAGATTAAGATTAACTGCAAGTTCTTTATTGACAAGGAATATTTTTCCAAGGCGTTCCGCGTATGCGTAGTTGCCGGTTGATGACGGGTTCTCACCTGCTATTCTCAGGACATCTATGCTCCCTTTGTACCCGAGTGCAAGGACCACCCATGTCCTGTCAAAACCGAACCTCTCCATCTCATCCTTGTCACCTACTACTTTGATCAGCCTCCCATCTGAAAGTGTCCTGAATATCTTTTTGATGACCCCTGTGTCCGGCCTGTATTGCGCCGGTTCGGTAATACGCCACACTGATTCCTTTTGAACAATAGTAACAGGCCCCCTGCCCGCATCCAGTTTAATGAATTCGATGTCGGAAGTTTCAGCCCTGAAAAACCTCTTTTCAAAATCCTCCATTATCTTCTTTTCCTCAGCCATAGGCTGTATGTACAGGAAGTAAATACCGGCTGTTACAAGTGAGAGGATAAACAGGAATAATGTTGATCCGTACTTCATAAAGCACGCCGCCTGTACCAGACAAGGGTTCCTGCAATCACGATAATGAGCGGAATACCGAGAGGAATGAAACGTAATAATTTGGATTGTTCATCTGTGATAAACATGGGGATAAAATCCTTTTTACCCGGAGACACCTCTGTGAACGCACCCTCCCCGGCCAGCCAGTTTACTGCGTTCAGAAAGAGGCTTTTATTGCCGGACACCGAGACATAAGCGTTGGATGCAAAGTCACTGTCACCAAAGACAACGACCTTCATCAGCTCGTCCTTATGTGACAGGACAGCGCCGATTACCTGCCTGCCATCTTCCTCCTCCTTCTGCCTGATACCGTCTCCGTTCATTTCAAACCAGCTCTCCCTTGATGAACGGGCAAAGATTTCATACTTGTAACCTACATCCCGGCTCACAAGGTTTACTTCATATGCCCCGGGATAAACAGTGCTTAATCCGAAGTTCCGGGTAACGGGACTCGCATAGTACCTTGTAACAAGAGGGACAGACGGGTCAGTACCGGCAACATTCACAGGGTCATATACAGGATACCGGCTGACCTCAAGACCAAGAGAAGCAAGAAAATGCCTTAACTGATCAGGAGAATTAATAAGAATAAGAAACTTGCCTCCCCTGTTGCGATAGTCACTGAGCATCCTGTTTTCTTCATCCGTCATCATGGCCCCGGGGCCCGCTATGATCAGGACATCCGTGTCCCACGGGACCCCCCCTGACGAAAGGAGGGAGACCGGTTCCACCCTGTAACCGATATCCTCCATCTTGCGGGCTATCACACTGTATCCGTTTCTTGATTCATCCCTCAGCGGATGCTCGTTATGTCCCTCCAGATAACCGATCTTGAGTGACTTCTTTCTGGTCACTCTGATAAGGAGGTTCGTCAACGTTTCTTCATCCACACCCTTGGCAGTGACCGTTTTATCGCCGCTTCTTACCACAACGGTATTGTAATCATTCACGCCGTACTTATTTGCAATGAGAGGCACCCGGTCCAGGTCATACATGTCATACACTATTTTTTTATTAAGATACCTGTATGATTCAAGCATATTAAACATCCTCTTGAACTCCCTTGCGCTTTCTGTACCAAAGAACATGACCTGTACGTCATGGTCAATATTTTTTGCCACAACCTCACTCTGAGGGGCCAGAGAATATTTTTTTTCAGATGAATAATCATATCTCAAGTAGTACTGCCTGATGATCAGATTCAGCAGGATAACAATAAAAATAAAAAAGACGATCATAAGCAGGGTGTTTAATCTTAAATAAGCAGTGCGCCTTGCAGAGAATGTCTTGAATGCCTCAACGCGGGAGATAAGAAACCAGATCAGGAGGACGCTTGCTGCAACAGCGATCAACGTGGTTTCAAGTGTTTTTGCCGGATAAACAGATGCCACCACAATTGCGGAAACGCCGAGTAACAGGCCGATGATACCAGGGATTTTATTTATCATTTTTGATTAAACCCTGCCTTTTCACCAACGGCTTGCCTCCATAACCCTGTGAGAAAGAAATAACATCACAACCGAGTAGCTTATAAGAAAGACAATATCTCTCAGGTCAAGCAGCCCTGATATCATATGGTAAAAAGGCATATAAAGCGACACCTCTCTCATAAAGTCCGTTGCCCTCTGGCTGGCAGCCCCTATACCGCCGCCTACAAACCAGAAGATGACCAGAATTCCTATGCTCAAAACTGCAGCCACAACCTGCTTCTCAGTAACGGTTGATGCAAAGAGACCCACCGAGATCATTGCCGCCCCCATCAGAAAAAGGCCGAGGTAAGCAACAGCCACGTGGGTCCAGTTAACAGCAGACAACACATCAATAGCGATCGGCATGTAAAGCGTGGACAGAATAATTACGGAATATACAAAAAGGGCCGCAAGGTACTTACCCATTAATATAGAATACATGGGAAGGGGCGATGTCATGAGCATCTCCATGGTACGGGCACGCTTTTCTTCCGCCACAAGCCGCATTGTGATAAGAGGGGTAAGAAGCAGAAAGACCGTCCCCATACTGTTAAACAGGCCGTGAAGCACTACGATCGTAGGTGTAAAGGCACTGTCCGGTATGCCTGTGCCGGACATCTCCACCACCCGTCTTGCATAGCTTATGAGCGAGTTGTAAAAGAAGTATCCGAGAATGGCGTGGAAAACTCCGGCAACTATATAGGCAACAGGTGAATAAATAAACTGCCTCAGCTCTTTCCTGAATACATAAAATATTGGTAACATCTTAATATTTAATCATAATATCAGGTTATTATCAAACGGCAAGTGATTATTCCCCTGCCTCGATAAACGCCGGCCCCAATGACGGATTACTCTTAAGTTCAAGGGCGCTCTCCATATCGCCCTTCTTAATGTAATAGTCAAAAGCCGACTTAATCGCAATAACATCTTCTGCATTCTTCACTGTCGTGTAAAGACTGCGGCGAAGATATATCCGGACAGAGTCAAAATATTTCCCTGCTCCCTCCTCGTCTCCTTTTAAGAGCATCGTTTCACCAATCAGGAAATCAACCGGATAGAGGCTGTTCATTTTCCTGTGCCTGAACAGAAACTCCAGGGCCTCATCATATCGTTTATCATCTCTCAGGTGAAGGGCCATATTAACAAGTCTGTGGTTCATCCCGGGATTAAGCCCATACCCTCTCCTGTAAAATTTCTCCCATCCATCGGATTGAGCGGACTGGTGTATCTCATACCCCAGCTCCACGAGGCCGTAACAGTATGTCCTGTCAGTCAGGCAGGCCTTCTCCGCATATTTAAAAGCATCATCAATCCTGCCGAGTTCCATCTCGGCAAATGCAATATAAATCTGGACTGCGGGTTCATCGGCAAACCTTCCGAGAAAAGGCATCAACTGGTCCATGCTCTTTCCGAGCCTCTTCTGCTTGTAGGCAATGTCCGCTTTCTGTAGCGCGGTCCAGAGCAGGCTGCCCCTGTAACCCGGGGACTCCATGACTTTTGCGGCCTCATCCCCAAGCCACTTATCGAGCACTCTCATGTATCCTCCGTTCACGGAATAGGCTACCAGTGCATCACGCACCATGTATCTCTTTGCAAAGAGCGCGTCAAAGATCATCTGCATGGCGGTTGTCTTGTCCCTTTTGTACTCAAACGCCGCTGTCGGCAGGGTATCAAGGTCAAAGCTCAGTATTACCGGTTCCTCAATTTCAGGGAGCGCCTCAACACCGCAGAGGCTTAGAGGTATGCCGTCAGTAAGACCCCTGAAACATCCTCCTTCCATATTAAAGGTATTAATGTCTTCACTGCTGAAACCGTACGTCTCAAGAAATATCCTTAAACGGTTTGCAGTGTCAGGATAGGCAAAATGGGCAAAGGGTATAATCCAGTAGGCCTCCTTCACGATCCCGAGTCTGGCCGCTGCGAATATAAAGTCGCCGACATTATACAGACTACGGTCTGCAAGGCTGTTGGCCTCTCTGAGAGTCTTCATGTCCCTTCTTAAATAAATATCTTCAAGTTCACTGATCCTCTCTTTTGATATCCGCCTGATGTCGTCATGCGTGTCAATATTGATGATAACGGCATCCCTGACGCCCTCCTCAGCCCAATGGGCAAGGGCCTCGCTGTGGTCTTCATAGCGTGCCACATTGGGGATGGGGTCAATTCCAAGGATCGGGGATATTTCTTTTTTCTCACATGAGAGGGAGATAAAAATGAGATGTAAGAAAAGGAAGATGCAGGCCTTTTTGCAAGATAAATATTTATTAGGCATATTCATGAATTATCATATATATCCGTTTCTATATTCAAGGGGGC
>JAJRVB010000096.1 GCA_024277515.1 Nitrospirota bacterium
GATCTTCTCAAACATCTCTCTCGTTCCTCTTGTATCATCTACTGCAATAAGTATCTTTTTCATTAAGACTCTCCCGCTTTTGTTCCGTACATGGAGAAATTAAGGAGCAAGCCGGGCACGCTGTCCGGCTTGCTCCCTGAATGTGTGAGGCTTATTTCTTTTTATCTTCTTCCGGCGTCAGGGCTTATAGTTTCTTTTCGAGCTTTTTGATCTTCTTCTCGGCTTTTCTCATCCTGTTGAAGTCGAACCACTGCTCGTTTTCAATCGGGTAATCATTATAAGAAGAGCCGTAAACCCTCCATGACTCATCCCAGTTTGCAGGATCTTTAAAACCGAGGAGTCTCAGCTCAAGATAGGTCAGGGTCGATCGTGTACCTGTCTGGCAAAAGCCGATTGTCCGTTTGTTTCTGTCAAGGTCCTTATAGAAGCCGGCGACCCTTTCATAGGAGAGAAAACCATTGTCTTTCATCTTGCCGGTCTCAAGGTCTTTGGTCTGGTCAAATGTGTCCTTATGCGAGACATTTATGGTCGTATTGGGGAAGCGCCCCGCTCTAAGAGAACGCTGGTCAGCCCCCTTGTACTCTTTTGATGTCCTCGCATCAATGACCTGTACGCCCTTTATCCTGCCGGTTGCTATGTCGAGCATCTCGTCTGTGGTGGCATATCTGCTTTGGACAACATTGGCTTTAAATGTTTTAGACTTTAAAATTGTCGGCTTGTTGTCCTGGCTGTAGCCTTCATTAAGCCAGGCGTCAATGCCGCCGTTCAGGACATGCACCTTGTCGTGTCCGAGATACTCAAGTATCCAGAAGGCAACGCTCGTGTCCTTCATGGTATCGGATTTGATATGTTCACCGTATATGACGACATGGCTGTCATTGCTTATGCCGACCTTGCCAAAGAGTTTTTCATACTTTGATGTGTCTCTCCATACCCTGGAAGTCTTGTCTCGGAGCGCCTTCTTGCATTGTTTGCCGATGCTGATCGCCCCCGGGATATGCCCCTTTGCATAGTCCTTGAGCTTTCTGCAGTCAAGTATTACCCAGCCGGGATCGCCGATTTTCCCTTTAAGCTGTTTGGCTGATAAAAGCAGCTCCGGGTTTGCCCACTGCGCTGCCCGGGACATCCCTGTAAATGCCAGTACGAACGCGGCGATTACAAACATCAGGATTAATCTTTTTTTCATAATTACACCTCCTAATAAGGGTTAGTTGACAAACAATTGAATGATAAACGGACCTCTCCGTCCTGTGAGTTTATTCATCATCCTCCTCAAGGTTTAATTCTTTCAGGTATTTCTGAAACTCCTCATCCATCCCCTTCCCTAATATCTCTCCGCCCCCTACTCCGTAAGCCGGGGCCTCCGCCTTTTCAAAGTATCCGGGCAGAATGCCGGATGTGTATGAAGCTCTAAAAGCCAAAAGGAATGTTATAATCGCTGTAGCTATCGTCAAAATAATCATGCGTTTATCCATTCATAATCCTCCTTGTTGAGGGCGTATGGGCACTTATTACTCATCCTCATCATCTTCGTATAATTTTTCATAGTATTTTTCCATTTCTTCGTCAACAAGGATCTCAACGCCTTTTTCCTCTCTGTCACTGAAGACTCCTGCATGGATGAACGGCGGAATGCTGTATCCGAGGAGGAAACCCAGATACAGGGTTACAATTAAAATGATAATTCCAAGGATTCTGTTCATAACGCCCTCCACGAAAATGTTTCAGGAATATATGTCTTCATCCTTTTTTGATCCTGAACATGTATTTCCCATTACCTTTGTTCTCTTCGAGAATCTCATTGCCGGAAGCTTCACACATTGCAACGATTGACTCGGATGATGATGGATTGTCGAACAGCACCTCAAGGATATCACCGGCGCCGATCTTCTCCAGGCATTTTTTTGTGTAAATCTGCGGATGGGGGCAGACATATCCCATACAGTCCAATGTGTAAATCCCGTCACTTTTTTTCTCAAATTTGATAGCCATCTCAAATGCCTCCTTTATTTATTTAAATATCACAGGCGGCCAGCTCTTTAGCCATCTGGCGTTCAGTCCACCAGTTGAAAAACTTTACGCCGATGTAAGCGCCGCCGATCATTCCTATCCCGAACAACCATCCTGCCGGATCGCCATTTGCAACCCTTACAAAGAATGCTCCGACATTGCATCCGAGACCGAGCCTTGAACCTATGCCCATGAGCGCTCCTCCTGTAATTGCCCATATCGCAAGTTCCCTGGTAGGTTTTTTAAATTTAAATTCATTGCTGAGCAGCGCCATAACCGCTGCCCCGCCTATAAGGGAGAGGGACATCCAGTCAGCCGGATTAAGGGCAGGGTTTGGGATGCCGTTGATATAGCCGAAGAATATATTGTCCATATGGTCCCAGCCGAGTTTCTGCATTACCCATCCGACCCACTGGGCTTCCTGTGTTGTCACATACCAGTAACCGGGATCAAAGACGGTTCCCCTGATTGAAAGGCCGAAGTCGGAGCCGATTATCTGGAGTATTTCTCCTGCGTTTCTGATCCCGAATTTGATTCTCAGACCCTCTATCACAAACATCTGGAGTCCGCATGCAATACCGAGGATCAATCCGGCAATAGCGGTCCTCTTTGAAGACATGATCATATTCCAGAAACCGCCGAAATTATCTTTGAAACTGACATTCCCTGCCTTTTGCTTGATTATCTTTCTCATGTGCCCCTTACGACCCCATATGAAATATACGATTGTGAGCAGAAGCAGGGCCGGTAACACAACTCCCATAAAGACATTTCCGATATAGGCCCCCATGAATGTTTCCTTTGTAAAGCCGAGCATCTCTGCGAATGATGTGATAGGCTGGTCCCAGACATA
>JAJRVB010000097.1 GCA_024277515.1 Nitrospirota bacterium
ATGGCGGCGCATATCGCCTGCGACGCGAGTTCAGCGCTTCTCTGCGCATAAAAAATACCCTCTCCAAGCAGCGGGTCGGCAAGGCCTGCCGCGTCACCGATGAGCATCACATTCCTGAATACGGGGGATGGGAGGAAACTGCCGTACGGCAGGACATAGCTGAACATCTTCTTTTCTTTTACAGCATGAACATTCATGGATGACAGGAAGGTATCAAATGCCGTGAGCACGGATTTTCTCTTTTCACCGTTACGCGCGCATATGCCTATTTTCAATCTCTCCCTGCCCGGAAATATCCACGCATATCCATTGTCAACATAACCGTAAAAAAAACAGGGATGGTCAATGTCCTTTCCATACTCGTCCCTGCTCACAAATACTTCATGGGCCACTGCCAGGTTGCCGGTCCAGTCTTCCCTCCCGAACAGGTCAACCAGAAAGCTCCTCCTGATGCGGCTGTTCACCCCATCAGCGCCTATGATTATGTCAGCAGCAAATTTTCTTCCTGACTTCGTTGTCAGGGTGCTTCTTAAAATGTCGAGAGATCCTATAACTATCGCATCCCCTCCGATGAAATCAGCGCCTGCGGAACATGCCTTCTCAAGAAGGAAGCTGTCGTATTTCCTGCGATCGACAAACCGGAAAGGGAAATTGATGTCCCTCCGCAGCATGGGTTTATCCCTGCAGAATATTTCATAGCTTCCGGACTCATAGTTTATGACGCCCTGCGCCTTTAGAGAGCTGACGGATTCATTAAATACCCTTTCGAGAAGCCTGACTGTTTTCCAGGTAATCAGGCCGCCGCAGAGTTTTTCCCGCGGGAATACGCTCTTGTCAATAATCAATACCCTGAGCCCTGATTTTGAGAGGAGATATCCCGCGGTAGAGCCCGCAGGCCCTCCCCCGGCAATAATAACGTCGTATTTCGTTATGGCAGACATGAAATATATACAATCACTGTCCGAGCAATATCGAACCGCCGCTGAAAAAGGTCCCTGCCATCGCCGCTGTCATGAGACAGGCAAGGTTTGCCGCGAGCAGGGCGCGCGGACCGACCGCTGAGAGGTCCGCGGTCCGTTTCGGGACGAGGGCGGCGATACCTCCGACAAATATGGCGAGAGATGCAACATGCGCGAAACCGCAAAGCGCGTATGTCGCGAGAAACGATGATCTCGGGTCCTTTAATACCCCGGCATCCATAAGCACTGCAAGGTCCATATAAGACTTTGTCTCTGTCACAATTGCCCGTTCACCTATTATTTTAGATATCTCAAACGCATCCGACGGGGGCACGCCGATAATCAGGGTAAATGGATAAAAGAGGTATCCGAGGAGTCCCTTCAGAGACCAGTCCATATTAATACCCGCAAGTTCGTTCACCTTTGCTCCCGCCCCGGCAAAAATAAAATCCGCCAGCGCCACAAGACCGAGAAAGGCGACAAGAAGGGCCACAACACCTGCTGCCAGTTTCAGACCCGCGTTCGCCCCGTTTATGATAGCCTCAATAACGGAAGATTCCTTCTCATAGTACGGCAAAACATCCACCCCCAGTGTCTCCGGTTTTTCCGTTTCCGGAAGCAGCAGTTTTGACATGACGATGGCGGCAGGCGCCGACAGAAAAGAGGCTGAAACCAGATGCCCTGCTATGGTGGGAAACTGTTTTTGCAGGATCAGGATATAAATCGCCAGGACTGTAGAGGCGATCGTTGCCATACCGGCCGTCAGGATCGTACAGAGTTCCGAACGTGTCATTTTTTCGAGGTAGGGGCGTATCGTTGTGGCGGATTCTATACCGACAAAGATGTTGCTCGATGCGCACAGAGACTCCGCGCCGCTGACCCGCATGAGTTTTGTAAATATCCTTGCAAATATCTTCACCAGCCACGACATGACCCCGATGTAGTATAAAACAGCCATGAGGCTCGCAAAAAATATTATCTGAGGAAGCACCTGGACCGCAAAAATAAATCCGAGGGACTCTTCCCCCCATTCATTTGTAGTCCCGGGAGGAAGGGCAAGCCTGCCAAAGAGGAATTTTGTGCCCTCTCCTGCCACGTCTATTATTTTTACCAGCACATCATTGATAAACATAAAGACATTTGCCCCTGCAGGCACAACAAATATGAAAAGGGCAAATATCAGCTGCAGGGCACACCCCCAGATAATCAGCCTCCAGTTGACCACCCTCCTGTCGGTGGAAAGAGCCCAGGCAAACGCCATCAGCACGAATATTCCTGAAAAACTTATGAGGTTATACATAACATTTTCTAAAATGATATATTAACTTCATATTATTCTATCAGAATTCAGTTGAATCCTGATAGAATAATTGCCAAATTCATATAAGGAGGAAGGAAATGAAAAAAACATTGATAGCCGGGCTGCTGATGTCCGCTGTCCTGTTTTGCGGTATTGCCGAGGCGGTCCGGACAAAACTCGTGGTCCGGGCCCGTTCCAAAGACGCAAAGTTTGTCGGGACAAAAATGGGCGGCGCCCGTGTTGTCGTGACAGACAGCAGGACAGGTAAAGTCCTTGCAGAAGGAGTGACAGCAGGTTCAACAGGAAATACACAGCAAATCATGATCGAGCCGAAGACAAGGTTCGGGCGCATTGCAGACGGGGCCGCGAAATTTGAAACATCAATCGATATAGACGAGCCAACTCTTATTACGATTGAGGCAGCTGCGCCGCTTGTAGCCAAACCCAATCTGATAAAGAGTTCAACACAAATGTGGCTGATACCCGGGAAGGACATCACCGGAGACGGGGTCGTTATCGAAATACCCGGTTTCTCCGTTGATGCCAGTGCCGCTGAAACGGCAAAACTGGCCGGCCGCAAGGCCCGAATTCCAGTTCAGGCCCGGATTGTAATGATATGAGGATGTCCCTTGACCCCGGGCGGGTTATGGGACTCCACCAAATATGAAATAGAGGCGCTGGTAAAATACAACGGCAGTATAATCGACTCTATTCCCCTTGCCTCTGCCGGCCCCAGCATGTTTCAGGGAGAAGCCGTGGTTTCCAAAAAAGGGACATACGAAATAATAGTTTATGCCTTTGATCCGAAGACAGGCAATACAGGGGTGGACAAGGCTGTTGTAACGGTTGACTGAGAGCGGAAATTCAGGTGCCAGGGGCCCTTGAATTTTTTTTTACGCTTTTTTAAAATGAGCAGTGGAAAGATTTCCTGTTCAGACAGGAAGGAAATACGTATGATCAAGATAGAAAATCTGACCAAATATTACGGTGATGCCCCTGCGGTTGATGATCTAACTTTTGAGATCGCAAACGGGGAGATCCTCGGACTGCTCGGTCCCAACGGGGCCGGCAAGACCACGACCATGAGGATCCTTACCTGTTACCTGCGGCCTACATCAGGAAGCATTACAGTCAAGGATTTCAATATTCATGATGATCCCCTCGGCATCAAGAGACTGATCGGTTATCTCCCCGAATCCGCGCCGCTCTATCCGGACATGCTTGTGTATGATTATCTCAGGTTTGTCGCGGATGTCCGGAATATTGCCGGGCCCCGCATCGACTCGCGCATAAAAGAGCTTGCCCATATGTGCGCCATAAACGAGGTAATGCACAGGCCTGTCAGCGAGCTGTCAAAGGGTTATAAACAGAGGGTCGGGCTCGCCCATGCAATGATGAATGACCCGGAAATCCTCGTACTGGATGAACCCACGTCCGGACTGGACCCGAACCAGATAGTCGAGATAAGGGACATTATCAGGAAGATCGGCAGGGAAAAGACGGTCATCCTGTCTACCCATATTCTCAGTGAAGCTGAAGCCACGTGTGACCGGATTGTCATAATCAACAATGGCAGGATCGTTGCCGACGGTTCAACGGATGAGCTCAAACGGGAGGCGGGAAGCGACTACGCCCTGCTCATTTCACTCCGGAACAGCGACTTTGATAATGTAAAAAAGACATTGGAGGGCATCCCGGAAATAAATGACATTGTGCTTGACAATGCGGAAAACGGCAATATTGTTTTTCGCCTTCAATGCAGCGGCAGAAAAGATGTCCGGCCCGAGGTGTACGAGGTGATAAAAAATAACGACTGGCCCCTTCTGGAGTTCCACAGGGAATCGAGGACCCTTGAAACCATTTTCAGGGAATTGACGAGGGAGGTCTGAGATGACAGGCATGATGAACATTTTCAGGAAGGAATTCAGGGGCTACTTTATTTCGCCCATAGCATATATCGTCATTTCCATCTTTCTCATATTAACGGGATGGTTTTTCTTTTCCACCTTTTTTATTTACGGACAGGCGGAAATGAGGAGCTTTTTTTCACTCCTGCCGGTCATATTTTCATTTATCATGCCTGCGGTAACAATGCGGCTGCTGTCTGAGGAGTACAATACCGGTTCATTTGAACTCATCGCTACCATGCCCGTCAGTACGAACGACATCATCATCGGCAAATTCATGGCAGCCGTTCTATTTGTTGTAATCATGCTCGTGCCGACGTTCAGCTACGGTCTGTTTATTTCGTTTTTAGGGGACCTGGACTGGGGGCCTGTCATCGGGGGTTATCTCGGGGCAATAATGCTCGGCGCCGCATTTTCATCAATCGGGTTATTTGCATCTTCACTCACACGAAACCAGATTATCGCCTTTATCATCGCCATGTCAATATGTTTTATCCTG
>JAJRVB010000098.1 GCA_024277515.1 Nitrospirota bacterium
AAACCATGACAGTAAATCATAGCGCTTGTCAGGGTAACCTGTCAGGTGATGAAGCAGAAGTCAGCAGACGCCATAGTAGCCGAACGCTTGGTGTAATGACCGAGACATGGTGAAGGGCTGAACTCAGAGTAGGGAATTGCGAGTCTCAATTAGCTCGTGAGACATATTGAATCCGAACGGATGAATGATCACACGGCGCGTCGTTGAATCGCTCGCCCCAAGGGATATCTTATGATGTCTTTGATTTTGGTTGATCGCCTACGGGCCGTCATGCTCTGGGAACCGCCCGGTGCGGACCCGCTTGCCGGGTGGTGTGGAGAGCGGGGGAGAGAATCCCCTGCTTATCCGATTATGCCTTTTTATCATCAAGGTAAGGACTGAGCATTTCATCCATTTTTCTATCTATTATTGTGTCATGGGCAATAGTTAAATCTTCATATATTGATAGCAGAGAATACGAATTAGCACGAAGTGAATTGTAGTCAGTTGCTGGACTTAGGGAGTTGACCTTTGAAATCCTGTCTAAAACGATACTATATTCTTCTTTATTTGTAAGGTTATTCTTTCGATAGTATTCTTTGGTCAAGTGTGCCACTCTTTTTGCTGATCGAAGGTAGCTATTTCCCATGCCCAAAATAGAGTCCATATATTCCTTATCATCCTTAAGCCCAGCAGTTAATCCTAGTAAATGGCTTATGGTATCTATAAGTTTTGCATGGCTCCGGCTACGGATATACCCTTGGTATCCTCTGCATAAAGGTCTTCTGGAAGTATTTGTCTGGTGTGTCCTCAACCCTCATGTCCATGTATTCCATAATCGTTGTCTCCGATTTCTTTATCGCGTCATGGACCTCAAGGATGGTCGGTCTTTCCCTGCCGAGAAGCTGCTTGTACCCCTTGTAATAGATAGTCTTGAGGAGCCTCCCTGAGAGGGTGAAAAATTTGGCCTTGACCAGCTTGTAACTCCCCTTTGTCATCCATAAATTAATGCTGCCGTAAGCGGCGCCATTTGATTTTGCCTTGAGGAGCATTTTCAGGAGAGGTTTTTTCCCGGAGTTGTCTTCCTCTATTGATTCCGCGGTGTAATCAAGATTATAGACCACTCTTGCCACGTCCGCGTTTGAGACCTGTCCGAGCAGCTGTTGGGCCGGTGATATCCTTACCGGCTTTTTGGTCCCGGGGAAGTAGATCCACATATTGTTGTCCACCATAAGTATGACGCGGCCTTTCTGTGTGGGCGGATACCTGTAGATAACGAGACTCTTCTTGAAATTCTTCACCCTGACCGAAGTCATGTTGACCGATTCCTTATCACCTTTTTTGAAGGTTATCTTCAAGTCCTGGACAAAGTTTTTTCCGGGGGCCCTCAGATCATCCGCTTTGCGTAGAAGCTGCTTTGGCGTAAGCTTCTCGCCGGACACTACCGGGGCTGTCGGCTTCGGTGCAGGGACTGCCGGGACGGCCACAGGTGCAGGCGGCGGTGCGGCTGCTACAGGCGCTGCCGCCGCTGTCGCTGCTGCCGCTGCCGCGGACTTTCCAGGGATCCCGCGTACTTCACGCGAACTTTGACTCTCTCTATCGCGGTCCTCAGCGGTCACCGCAAAGTAATATGTAGTACCGTTTTTGAGTCCCGTCCATGTGTAAGAATTTGACGTTGTTGACTTTCTTGCATCAAAGTTTTTCCTTGACGCACCGGGGCTTCTGTTCATATAAATGCCATAACTCTCTGCCCCCGGGACACTGTCCCAGCGGATCGTCACGGTCCCGTCACCCGCCTCGGTCTTTACCTGTGAAGGCGCTGCCGGGACCCCTGCTGCCGGTGGCATCTTCCGTGTGACGCCTGGAGAGGCGTTTACCTCGTTAGAGTCCGCGCTTTCGCCGCTGCTGTTTTCAGCGGTTACCGCAAAGTAATATGTAGCGCCGTTATTCAGTCCTGTCCATGTGTAAGAGTTCGATGTTGTTGACTTGCGTGCATCAAAGTTTTTCCTTGATGCGCCGGGGGCGCTGTTCATATATATGTTGTAGCTGTCCGCACCCGCTACGCTGTCCCACATGATCGTTATCTCTCCGTCTCCTGCCTCTGCCCTGATGGATGTTTCAGAGAGGCGGCTCACACGAACAGGGCCCATGGCTATAAGCCCGCCGTCAATGACCTGTCCGGCTTCCACGGAAATACCTGACGTCATCCCCTCAAAGATTTTTCTGTTGCCTGAGTTCAGGCCTTCAAGGACAACAGTGCGGTCGTCACCCGCAGGCACGGTGTGCATACCGAACATCGCGTCCCGGCCTGTAAATACGAAGTCCTGGGATACCGTGTTCATATCAGGAGCGGAAATAGTCATTCTCACTGTGGCTACATCAGATGAGACATCACCGGGCCATTCCGCGCGTGCAATGACCGAACCGGCTTCTTTCACGGCCTTGCCGCCCTTTTTTAACCCTGCACATGATATTATCATAGGCACTAACAATATGAAGATTACCGGATATATCGCTTTTTTCATCTGAATTGCTCCTTTTAAGAGATCCTGTTTAAATTAAAAATAATATCTGCCGACGAAATTCAGTTCACTGCTCCAGTACAACATGCCGAATTCCGAGTCATCCTGCCCCGCATATACCGTTGCAGACATCCCGAGGACTATATTTGCCCCCAGCTTATAGTCTATGGACGGAAACACCAGGTAACTCAGATCGTCCGCGTTACCAAGAAAGACCAGCTGGCCATCCACATTTTCTATTAACGTAGAGTTGCTCAGTCTCACAAAGACATAATTCTGTCTCATCTCCCTGAACTTTATTATTTCATTTGCCCCGGCCAGGTTTCCCATGGCAACGCCCGGAAAGAAATTGTCCCTGAACGCGTTATGGTTGCTCTTTACATAGTCGGTAAACTCTTCCCACTCGCTGTTATTGTAGCCGGAGCCGTTATGTATATATTCACATATGAGGTTTGACCCGTCCCCGAATGTGTAGCTCCCTCCCACAACGATATGGGGATAGGCCTTGCTGTCATTATCAAGTTTCGTTATTTCATATTTAAGTATATCGGGAGCACCGGGACTCACTCCGTTTACCGCCGAGATTTCGTATTTTTCACTTCCCCACCTGACCGCGTTTTCCGTATGCAGGACGAGATTGTCACTCACTGTGCTCGAAATGTCGAATCCGACACCAGGGACGTCGCCGTAAAAAAGGTGGAGGGTCATGTCTGTGTTAATATCTTCAGCAAAGTAATTTCCCTTCAGGAGGACCCTGTCTTTCTCTTTCTGCCAATTGTTTAGTTTAGGAGCATAAGTTGCGCTCAATGTAATGTTTCTCAGAAAGGCCTCTCCGCCAATCAGATAATTACCCTTTCTCTCGACCCGCCGCTCTTCTTCTCTCTTGGTAAAATCAACCTTCTTGTTCTCCCCGAGGAAGTCTGTCGGATTTGCCCCATACGCGACAACATCCCTCATATTACGCTTGCCGACGTACACAAAGTACCCCTCCTCAAATTCCACGTCCAGATACGCGTCATCCGTAATGAAATCGAATTCATCCGCTTCTCCATCTTCCGAGAAAATTGTGGGCCTGGTCTGTGAGATGAATTTGAATTTGTCATAATAAACATTAAACGCTATTCTGCCGTAGAACCTGTTTGTCCATGCAGAGAAATCAAGCACATCATTGTCCGGATTCAGAAAATTGTCATCTTTAAGAAAGAAATATGATGGCTGTAAATAAATGATGCCGCTCAACTCATAGCTTAAATCCTCGGAATAAGCCTGTGGCGGAAAGAAAAGTGACTGGCTTCCAATCACTATTGAACAGATTAGCAGTAATAATATTCTCATAGATCACACCCCATTCATTATGTATTTAAAAGTTCATTACTGTTCTTCCGCAGCGCAACCTGTACAGCGGGTCCTCATTACGTATACTGCAGTGCGTCGACTATTTTCAGACTGGACGCCTTGATAGCAGGATATACGGAAGAGAGCGCTGATACGATTGCCGTCAGGGAGAATGAATAAAGCAATACTTCCGGAACAATAAGGATTTCAGCCGCAAAACTCACTGACATGCCGGGGGGCGGCATCACTTCTATCCCGCCGCTCAGGTTTATTATCTGCGCCACCAGGATGCCCGAAAGGACGCCGAGTATACCGCCGATGATCCCTATCAGCACCCCTTCAACCAGAAAGAGCTTTGTGATGCCCCACCTGGTGGTCCCTATCGCCCTTAGCGTCCCGATCTCCTTGACCCGCTCAAAGACCGACATGCTCATGGTGTTTGCGATACTGAAAAAGACGATAATGCCGATGATCACCTTCATGACCCTGAATATATCGTCGTAGAGATTAACCACTTTATGGTAAAAATCCGCCAGTTTGTCCCAGCTCCGGACTTCGAGGTTCAGGCCCTCCTCATCAATGAGATCATTCAGCAGGGGCACAACGATGTCAACGTCCTCAGTGTTTTCGAGCAGCACTATAATCTTTTCTGCCGACTGGGTATTAAGTATCCTGCGGACAAACGTGATCGGGAGTTTTATAAAGACGCTGTCATACTCCTTTGTGCCGGTCTGGGCAACACCGGCCACCCTGAAGTCCGCGGCATTGATGACCCCGTCCACGGTCGTGGTGAGGAGCGTCAGATAATCCCCGACCTTGGCCCCGAGCGCCTTCATGAGTTCAACCCCCACGATACCCTCATCATCAACCCCCGGTGTAAGCTGAAGCCCGTCCACGATGGACTCATAATTGCTCATTTCCTCTTCCCTCACCACATCAACGCCTATCCCCTTGCAGGCCAGGGTCTTTTCACCTGTGCTCACAAGTCCGGAAAAGGTGAGTCTGTTCGAAATCATCTTCATGTACTTCACATTGGGCAGCACTGTGATCGCTTTTTCAGCGGCAGCCGGGTCCTTGATGAGGTATTTGCCGGGGTCGGCAACCCCTTTCTCTATGTATCCTTTCTTGTAAAGCTGTATGTGGCCGAGCTGGGTGTTGATGACCGTCTCACGCAGGCCCCAGTAAGAATACTCGACATATCCGCCGAACACAATGATGCCTATTGACCCGGAAATGATCGCCATAAACGTGATGGCGGTCCTCCTTTTGTTTCTGAAGATGTTACGAAGGGCCAGAGATGTGACTGCATTCTTCCTCCTGCCCGCCATAAAATTCCGAAGTGCCGCGAATAGAGATTTCAAATGCCCTCACCTCCTGTTGTATCAAGTCCATTATTTACTCGTATCATTATATCCTCTTTATTGTTTTTCAGCATAAATAAATGCATCATCAAACGGCAGTTCCCTTACCGAGACATTAGTGAATCTTTCCTGTCTGAGCCATTCGACAATCTTTTCCTTTGTATAGAATTTGCCCTGACCCTCTGCCAGACATAAAAAATACGGCCCGAACAGGTCACTATGCGTGACGCTGTCCTCATAATTTACAGGGGTAAATATACAGACAGCGCCGTTTGGCGGCAGGGCTTCGTATGCATTCTTCAGCAGGAGCCTGACATCTTCAGGGGAGAAAATATCAAAAAAGTGGAAAAACAGCATGCAGTCATATCCGGACGGCAGTTCTTTTAGCGGATCACCGGTCAATGTATCCAGCCTCGTTTCGAGTCCGCTATCCTTAAACTTCTCTGCTGCAACCTTTAATATTTCAGGAAAGTCCATGACGGTCACTTCCAGACCGGAGTGGTGCCGGGCAAGAGATACGGCGATGTCTCCTGTGCTGCCTCCCACGTCAAGTATCCTTTTGCGGGATGAAAAGAATGAATCCGAGGTGACCCGTTCCTTGTTTCTGTTTGTAATATTTTTCATAAAGGCATCGAAATACTGCAACCTCTCTTTGTCTTTTGAGATCGCTTCGTAGAAATTACAATCCGTTCCGAATAAATTATACAATCCCTGTGGCCTGCCGGATGTGAGCGACTCTTCCAGGAAGGCACAGGCGGGGCCCACAATATGGTGCATATAGTCCATCTGGGTATCAGCATAAAAAATGTCCCTGTGCTTTTTCAGAAAACTCATCGTGTTCAGCGGATGATTGTAATAGCGCGTATCGATGTTGATAACGAGTTTGAGATAGTCCAGGGCGCGTAAACAGATATTTAAAGGATACAGGTCAACATGCAGGGCAGCGGACAACTGTTCTGTTGTCTGTCCCTCTTCCCTGTCCAGTTCATCAAATATCCCGAGTTTCACGCCGCACCTCAGGACCTCAAAGGCTACCGGTCCCATGCTGAGGGTTACAGGATACTGGCTCCTGTCCGAATATTTCTGATAAAGCTTTTTCCTCAGGTTCAGCTTTGCGAGAGCTTTCATCATTTTTATCTGCACTCTTTTAAGTGAGCTTTTCATTAAATGCTACTACTGCCGGCAATAGTTTCTTCCATTACAGACTCAGCATGCCGTCGGTCATGGTATATATTTTTTTCGCGTATTTCTCGATCTTCGGATCATGGGTCGAAAAGATGAATGTGGTGTTGTGTTCCTCATTCATCTTCTGCATAAGGTCCAGTATTTCTATGCCTGTTTTTGAGTCCAGATTGGCAGTCGGTTCATCGGCAAGGACCATCTTGGGTCCGGTCACGAGCGCGCGGGCAATGGCCACCCTCTGCCGCTGTCCCCCTGACAGTTCCTCAGGCTTGTGTTTGCCGAATTCAGCCAGACCCACCTCCTGTATCATCCTGGCCACCCTTCCCGCCCTCTCGCCTTTCGGCATTCCGAGAATAACCAGAGGATATTCGACATTCTCAAACGCACTAAGCACGGGGATCAGGTTAAAGCTCTGGAATATGAACCCGATTGTGCTGTTTCTCAACGCTGAAAGGGCCGAGTCGCTGAACTCCGTTACATCCTTCCCCATGATGGACATTGTTCCGGATGTCGGGATGTCAATGCAGCCTATCAGGTTCAGGAGGGTTGATTTTCCGCTTCCCGACGGGCCGCATACGGATATGAATTCACCTTCTTCGACCTGAAGGTCAACGCCCCTGAGCGCGTTTACCTCTACTTTCCCGAGTTTGTACACCTTTGTCGCCTTTTCGAGTGAAATCATATGGGCGGGCTTCATAATGATCGTCTGCCCCTGAAGTGTTTCATCCCTGAACAGGCTTGCCACTTCAATCAGGGTATCGCCGATTTTTATAATGTCTCCCTCGTTCAGGTCTTCTTTTCCGCTGATTTTTACCTCATTCAGATATACGCCGTTTGTACTCTTGAGGTCTTCAATAACGAACGCGCCTTTGTAGGAAATAAATACGATTCTGGCGTGCTTGCGGGACACCTGGCTGTCATTGAGGGCGACATCGTTTTCCTGGCTTCTCCCCATGCTGCATGTGCCGGGCTCCATGGCGAATTCTCTTGCTTTCTTTGATGGCTCACGGATAATTAATTTCATTGTCCATAATCTCCTGAGGGTGAAAAATCATTGACCCGCTGTTTAATAAATTTTTACCGTAGTGATTCATGCCTGCCCGCTGCGTCTGTGTATTCACATGCAGGCGCCGGGGAATGTTTATCAAATTAAAGCTCCCTTTTTGCCTTTCGCGCCCACTTTGAATCAGGGGCGGCCTGAACGGCCTTTTTAAAATATGAGACTGCCGTGGCGTCATCTTTTTCAGCCTGGTACGCGGTGCCGAGTTTGTAATATACCTGTGCCTTCAAATTCCCGTGATATTTGTCGGGTGACGCCTCAATCAGCTTCTCGACATGCAGCATGTCATTTTTAAAGTAGTGCCGTCTCCCGAAAAAAGTGGGGAGCCCCCGGCTGTTATTCGCGCGGACCATCCTCACCAGGACGTCATCAGGTGCCATCATGACCGCCCGGTCAAGCATGCCCCCGCCCTTGTTTGATAATCGCCGTCCCTCAGTCACTTTCTTGTCTGAATATTTTCCAAGCAGTGTTGTTGAACTGCCGAGCATTGCAAGGACCAGGGCATCATACGGATAGAGTTTTTTTGCCCTCTTGAGATATTTCACCGCGTCCTTTGCTGCTGATTTTACCCCGATTGTTGATAAATTGTGATAGGCTATGCCGAGTGTTTTGAGACTGTCCCTGTCTTCCGGATTTTTTTCAAGGGTCTCTTTGGCCGCATCAATAATAGTGTACAGCTCACCCCTCTTAAGGACAGTTAAGAGTTCCCCATAGTTTGTCTCTCCATAACCCGGTGCGGCAGTGCCAACCAGAAAAAATAGTCCTGCAATGAGATATATAATTCCTTTTCTTGCAATATTGACTGACATAACAGACTGAACCTCCTTATTGTTTTTGTTTCTTAAGCTGATAAAGCAGGGCCTCGGCGACCAATTCGTAGCTGGATTCTATATTATACGAGGTCCCAAAATCAATCGCTTTTTTGGCCAGCTCCAGGGCAACCCGGTCTCTCTGTCCAATTTCTCCGGCCCACTGCCCGGCGCGCGTCAAAAGCTCATCAGCAGGGACGAGCTCACTCACAAGCCCGTAGCGCAGCGCTTCATCAGCAGGCCATATTTTCCCCCCGAGGATCAATTCCTTTGCCCGTGCCGTACCAACGACCTGCCGGAGCCGGTAGGTGCCGCCTGCAGCGGGTATCAGGCCGTGCATGGTTTCAGGAAAAAAGAAGCGGGCATTTTCAGAACTGATCCGGAGGTCGCAGGCCAGGGCAAGCTCAAGCCCTCCGGCCACGGCCGCTCCGTTTATCGCGGCAAGGGTCACCTTTGGAAACGAGGCAAGCGATGCGAACACCTTTGCGCTCTTGAGGTTTAATGCGTCAGAGAAGTCCTTCTCTTTCATTTCATCCAGGTCCGCGCCCGCGCAAAAGCAGCGCCCTCCTGCCCCTGATATTATCAGGGTGTACACCTCTTTATTGGATTTAAAAGTCTCCAGCGCCTCTGCAAGCTCATTGAGCATCGCCTTATTGTACGCGTTCGCCTTCTCGGGCCGGTGTATCTGTATGTACCCTGCATTTCCCTGTGTCCATGTACGGACTGGTCCTGTGTCCTTTGTGGTGACTGTATCGTTCATCTATTTTTTGTCCGTGAATATTTTTGAAAAATTGTTTATGTTGTAAATTTTGTAATCTCCCTCGATAAATTTTGCGAGCTGCGCCAGGCTTTTACTCATTCCGCATTCGATAAACAGATTTACGCCGAGATCCAGCATTTTCTGCATGGTCTTATACCAGTTGATCCTCTGGCTGACATTGCAGTAAAGTTCCTCCCTGATGTCCTCCGCTGTTGAGAGGACCTTCTGGTTCACACATGAAACCATCCTGTATACAGGGTCTTTTATATCAGCATCCACAAGAAATTTTCTGATCTTTTCGGTCGCGTTCTGTGTGAACCGTGAGTGGTAGGGCAGGGTGATAGGCAGCATCTTTGTGTTGAGGGCCTGCCTTGCCGCATTGTCGAGCAGGTCCACTACTTCATCACGGGGTCCGGTAACATTTATCACATGTTCATTGCTCACATCGATAATGTCCACGTTTTTGCCGCTGTCGCTGATCAGTCTTTCGACATCATCAGCGGTCATGCCAACAATCACGCCTATGCCGTATCTTTTATCATCGATCGAATCGAGGGCGACATTATATGTGTTGTGCATGAGCAGCAGGCCTTCTTCAAACGATACGGACTCTGTATGAAAAAGGGCGGGAAAAAGTCCCATGCTGTATCCTGCAACATAATCGGGATATATGCGCTGTTTGTTCATGATGGCGGACACCACCCCGCAATTGATATAACAGAAATAGTGCGCCTGCAGCTCATCTTCAATAAGGCCGGTCGTCATCTCTCTGAAGCGTTCCTGATCAATGGGCACATGTTTTGAGGCCAGGGCAATAAGACGGTCTGCTTCTTCCCTGTATTCGGGATGAGAGCCGGTGAATTTCATCGCAAAGGCCGGGAACAGAAAACCTGTTTTTTTATTGGTCATTGTAAA
>JAJRVB010000099.1 GCA_024277515.1 Nitrospirota bacterium
CACGCGCTCTACCCGGTTGATCAGACACTCAAGACCGGGCTCCTGCTTAAACTGCTGGGCAATACCGACACGGAATCGGTACTCGTCTTTACACGCACCAAGCACCGTGCAAGACGCGTTGGAGCGCAGCTTGAAAAAGCTGGTTACCGCGCCGCATCATTGCAGGGAAACCTCTCTCAGAACAGACGCCAGGAAGCGCTGAAAGGGTTCCGTGACGGCAGGTACCAGGTCCTTGTCGCTACCGACATAGCTGCCAGGGGCATTGATGTATCATGCATATCCCATGTGATAAACTTTGATATGCCCGATACCACTGACGCATATACACACCGGATCGGACGTACCGGCAGGGCCGCAAAGACCGGTGATGCCTTTACGTTTATTACCAGGGAAGATGAGCCCATGGTCCGCAGCATCGAGCGCATTCTTGGCGAAAAAGTGGAGCGCTGCACTCTGGAGGGTTTTGATTATAAAAAAACTGATTCATCAGGCACTGCAGGTCTTTCACGCCCGCCTCGTGGATCACACCACCGCAGGGAAAAGAAAAATAAGACCATGGTCTGGACCAGTACTGCCGCGCGTTCTCAAAAGTCAGCAGCAGGGTCGGAATCACGAGCGCGGAGAATTATTTAGCCGTTATTAAGCCGTACAGATGAAAAGAAATTGGTGCCAGGGCAATTGAATCAAAGAAAAACTGATACCTTTTTTTGACATATTTATCCCGAACTTCCTGTATATTCCGCTATGTTCCAATGCACCAGAAATCAATAGAAAATATTTGTTGCTTGACAAACATATGAACGCATGTTAATATGTTTAAATGAAGAGCATAGCGGAGATATTCAAGCTTCTTACGGACGAGCACAGACTGAGGATCTTAATGCTTCTTGATAAAAAAGAACTTAGCGTCTGTCAGCTCATGGGTATTACCGGCGCTTCCCAGTCACTGATTTCGAGAAACCTTTCCCTGCTTTACAGAGGAGGTTTTCTGGATGAAAGAAGGGCCGGGAAACTCAGGTTCTACAGCATCAGAGAAGATTTGTCAGCCCGGAAAAAAGATGTCATTGTCTTGCTGCGTTCAATGGTTAAATCTGATAATAGATACAAAGAAGACATCATGACATTAAAGGAGTGTTCGAAATTCCAGAAGAAGGCTGGCAAGTGCGACATGAAAACGCTGCAGGAATTTATGAGACTAAAGAAAGAGAAAAAACTGAGAGTATAAATAGATTGACACGAGATTTGTTTTATGAGATTATTGAACGGCATACAATTACCTGAATGGAAAGGAGACTTTAAATGAAATTTCTAATAAGTTTGTTTTCCCCCGCCTTTTTAATATTTATTATTGTGAATTCCTCCGGTGCGGAAATGATTAATTTAAATCAGGCCGTTAACATAGCGCTCAAAGACAGCCCTGCTCTTAAGGCATTTTCATGGTCTTTGGAGGGACAGAAAGAGGATGTTAATGCGGCTAAAGGCCAAATGTTCCCGAAGTTAAACATGGAAGGAAGGTATATGAGAACCAATAATCCCACGTACAGTTTTATGGCAAAGCTGAACCAGGAGAGGTTTTCCCAGGATGATTTTCTGATAAGTAATCTGAATAATCCGGATGCCATTTCGGATTTCCAGACTTCATTTATTGTTGAGCAGCCCGTCTTTGTGCCCAAGGTTTACCTGGGGCTGGGAATGTCCATGAATGCATTGGAAGCAAAAAATGAAGAATTTCAGAGAAAAAAGGGGGAGGTCATACTTGATGTCGTAAAATCTTTCCTCAGGGTACAAACTGCCAAAGAGTATTTAAAAACAGCACAACAGGGGATTGAGGAAGCCTTTGAACATAAGAGACTTGTATCTTTAAGATATGATACGGGTACAGGGTTGTATTCTGATGTGCTCAGGGGGGAAGTGGAAGTTAAAAAGGCTGAGGCCGCTTTAGTAAGGGCGGAAGGGATACTGGAGGTAGCAAAAAGGGCCCTCGGGCTTGTTCTCGGCAGGACAGAAGCCGTAGATACTGCTGGAAACAGCATCTGTCTCCCGGTCTATGATTTAAGTGTGTATCTTGAAGCTTCATTAAACAGAAACGATCTTAAAGCAATAAAGTTGAGGCAGGCGAGTGCAAGAGACGGGGTGAAAATCGAAAAGTCCGTTTTTCTGCCTGAAATAGGGGTCAGGGGAAGCTATCAGATGAATGATCATCAAAGTCCTTTTTCACCTGAAGGTGAAAGCTATATGCTGATAGGCTTTCTGCAGTGGAACCTTTTTGATGCATCCAGGTACGGGAAAATCAAAAAGGCGGAAGCCAAAGTAAATGAGACAGCTGAACATTTGTCGGGATTGGAAAAGAGAATAAATTTCAGGGTAAATGAGGCATACATACGCGTCAAGGAGAAGGAACAGAATCTTTCCCTCTCAAGGGCGGCGCTCAAAGAGGCGGAGGAAGCCCTGAGACTTGTCAGGGCAAGGTATGAAAACTCTCTGACATCGATGGTAGACCTGCTGGATACTCAGGTGATGCTCCAGAATGTGAGAGCAGGTCTGGTAGGTGCGGAGAGTGATTATGTCAGTACAATTGCGGAATTATACTATCAAAGTGGAATTCTTTTGAAGACATTGGACACATTGAATTAATATATTGGAGGCATGGCTATGAAGAGGTTCATCGGTATATTTGTACTTATACTCGGAGTAATCATTGTATCAGGCTGCGGAGATAAAATTGAACCTGGTAAACACAAGATTGAAAGACCGGTTGTTGAAGGCGTAATTGTTGAAAAACTGATGCCAATGGAAGTAACGGAGTTTTATGAGGCATCAGGCACGGTCAGGGCAGTCAATACCTCTGTTATTGCTTCAAAAGTAATGGGGGATGTAAAGGATATCAAAGTTAATGTGTCTGACAGTGTCAGAAAAGGGGACCTCATGCTTGTAATTAACTCCCCTGACATAGCGGCCAGGGCTGAAACTGCACGGGAAGCTCTGGGAGAAGCGGATAATGCGCTGAAAATGGCTGAACAAAATAAATGGCTGACCGAAAAAACCTTTAGTCGTTTCAGAAAACTATATGAGCAAAAGGCGGTAACCGAGCAGGAGTTTGACGAGATTAAAACTAAAAGGCAGGTTGCTTCCCTTGAATATGACCTGTCAAAA
>JAJRVB010000100.1 GCA_024277515.1 Nitrospirota bacterium
GAGAAGTTTATGGTCTGGCACCTCGACCGGATCGTCGGCAAAAGCATGTCCGGCCTTGAGGAAACCAGGATCAGGATGCTCTGTTCGGCAGGCTCTTCCAATGTCCGCAAAAAGGCATTTGCCGCGGCCTTGTTGAGTCTGTCAGCATCATCAATAACGGCTATTTTCCATTTCCCCTCAAATGGCTTGAAAGACAGGGACTCTTCAAGCTGTCTGATGGCCGAAACGGTGATCTGCTTTCCGTCGCCTTCCGGCCTTATGACAAAGACATCCGGATGGCTGTTATTTTCAATCTTCCTGCATGAAGGGCAGCTGTCACATGCATCCTGATCTCTCTCAGGGGCATCCGAATTCCGGTCTGGACTGAATGAAAACAGGTCCTCTTCCGCTGAAGCGCCGCAGTTCAGTGTCCTGGCAAAATTCAAGGCAGTGAGATATTTCCCAATTCCCTCGTCTCCTGTGAAAAGAAGGGCATGAGGGATGCGGTCTTTGGCGATGCAGCCTCTCAAAATATGAATGGGTCTCTCCTGCCCGACTATGTCTTTCAGCGCCATGCTTCCTCTACGATCTTTATAATGTCTCTGGTTACCGCCTCAATGCCCCGTGACGCGTCAACTACTTTTATGCGTTCCGGCTCTTCACTCGCGATTTGCTGAAAACCCTGCCGCACGCGATTATGAAAATCAATGGTCTCCTGCTCGAACCTGTCCGATTTCCGGGCCTCCCTGTTTCTTGCCAGTCCTGCCTCGACATCCATGTCGAGCATAATGGTGAGAAACGGTTTCATGTCCGGGACGACAATTTCATTCAGTGTATGAATAATAGAGAGGTCGATTCCCCGCGCGTATCCCTGATAGGCGACCGTTGAGTCGGTAAACCGGTCTGTGATGACAATGGTATTTCTCAGTATTGCAGGATATATGACTTCCCTGACATGCTGCGCCCTGTCTGAATAATAGAGGAGGAGTTCCGCAAGAGGGTCCATATGGTTAGCAGGCTCAAGCAGCAGCTTTCTTATTTTGATGCCGATACGTGTGCCGCCGGGCTCCGCTGTTTCGAGGACTTCATGTCCTTTGCCCCTGAGGTAGCCGGCAAGGAGTTTTGAATGCGTGCTTTTGCCTGAACCCTCTATTCCCTCAAAAGATATAAATCCCTTAGCCCTCGACATAACTGTTTCTTAAATCCTTTAGCAGTGAGAATGCCTTCATTGTATCTTCTATACTAAGCGAACCCGTGCCGCATGAGGGAGTAATGAGGGACTGTTGTCTGATTGCTGTCTTCGGGATACCTGATCCTTCAAGTGATGCCAGGCCGTTATCAAGTTTTTCTTTTAATATATCGAACGTGGCATCTTTTACAGCCTCTGTGGTAGGGACAATTCCCCAGGCAATGTACCCGCCGCGGTCTATATAGGCCCTCATGTCCTCTGGATATAATCTGAGCGTATCCCAGAAGTCATATGCATCAAAATTAAAGACATCAATGCCTGATGATAGAGCGACCGGCCAGTCAGCCCTGCCGCAGCAATGAATACCGGCGATGCCCCCGCACTCTTTTATATGGTCAACCACTTCCGTCAGCATACGGGACGCCTCATCATTACCGACCCCGATGTATGCGGATGTCCCGAGGGCCGTCAGTATGGGCTCATCTATAAAAATCAATACCTTGTCCGCATACGGCCTGAGCATCTCAATCTGCCAGCTCGCCTTTCCCTCGAGTAATTCGAGAGAGAGCTCCTTCATTTCTTCATCAAAAAAAATCGGACGTTTCTGTTTGTCCGTCAATGAAAGGGCAAATGTCAGCGGCCCGGTAATATGGCCTTTAATTACATCAAAGCGCCTCTCTTTCCGCTTCAGCACATCAATAAATGTATAGAATCCTGCAGCATACTCTTTTGAGATGGGGAACCCGGACCTGTTCGCAATTGCTTCGTAGAATGCTGATAATTCCGCCTCCCGGGCCGGTTCAACATAAAAACTTTCCCCTTCCATTTTCATAAAGGGAAACCCTTCGGAATACTGGGGCACCATCAGTTCGTTAAAGCTCCGGTGGGGAAGCTGGGGCCAGAAAGGGATATCAACGAAATCCAGGATAACATTACATGCTGCTACCGGATCGGTGTGGGGCAGACTGCCTATACCTGTTGAGTGAAAGCTTTGAAACATAACTATTAATCATACTCCATGATGGGGCGAACTTTCAAATAAGAGGCAGAAAGGCAGGTAACCATTGAGCTATGGGAAATAATAGCAGGCAACAAAAGATCAAATATTAAAAATAAAAAATAAAAAATATGGAAGGGTTTTTTATCGTATAAGTAATTCTCCTTAATTTTGATCTTTGGTCTTTGATTTTTACATTTCCATATCTTCAGTTGCCCGGTTTTTCGCGGGCAATCCTTCCTGTTTGCATGACATATATGCCCCCGATTATGAAGAGCCCCAAAAGGTAGATCAAATATTTATTCCCGATTCCCAGCCATCCTGCCACGGCTGCCGGCTGCATCATGATAAAGGTCACAATCAGCAGAAAGGGGATTTCATACCACCTGTTCTTACATAAAAACCAGCCCTGGGTGGCGGATGCAAATGCAAAATTCCCGATGCATGCCATCGAAAATATCAGGATTGCCAGGCCCCAGCTGTTTATATTATGCAGTATCAGGTCATGATTGAAAATGAACATGAATGCTATCATCGCTGTCCGTATGTCGTATAAAAATCCCTGGATGCCTGTCGGGATGGGAGGTGACTTTGCGATTGCCGCTGCTGCATAGGCTGCAAGTCCTACAGGGGGTGTGTCATCCGCCAGTATCCCGAAATAGAAGCAGAACAGGTGCGCGGCCATGAGCGGTACGACAAATCCCTTTGCCAGTCCGACCTCGGCGATAACCGGCGCGATCAGCACAGCCATGACAATATAGGTAGCCGTTGTGGGCAGCCCCATGCCGAGAACCAGGCTCGCGATCGCGGTGATAAAAATCAGCGCGAAAATATTGCCGCCGGAAAGATACTCCACCAGTTCGGTAATAATGCCTCCTATACCCATCGTTACAATCCCGACGATAATACCGGCTGCTGCACAGGCAATGGCGACAGTGACCATATTGCGGCCCCCGGAAACCATGGCTTCCACAATGCTTGCAAGCCCTTTTTTAAAGGCAGGACCTAATGGTTCTCCTTTCCTTATGCTCATTACCGGATACTGAAGGAGCATTATAAATGCCATTACAATGATCGCCCTGAATGCCGACACCTCCGGAGAATGGCGGCTGATCACGAGTTCATATATAAGGACACCTATGGGCAGGAGAAAGTGGAGCCCGGACTTGAGTACTTCCAGAAAGTCCGGGGTTTCGTCCCTTGTAAGTCCCCTTAACCCTGCCTTGGATGCCTCGACATGGACAATAAAAAAGAGGGTGGCATACGAGACGAAGGCCGGTATGGCGGCGGCCTTTATAACATCAACATAGGCGACCCCGAGATACTCCGCAATAATAAACGCCGCCGCTCCCATAATCGGGGGGGCGAGCTGGCCGTCGGTGCTGGCAGCTACCTCTATGGCTGCCGCCTTTACCGGTTTGTACCCGACCTTTTTCATGAGCGGGATGGTAAAGGTCCCGGTGGTCACTATGTTGGCGATTGAGGAGCCGGACACCATGCCTGTGAGGCCGGACCCCATTATTGCCGCCTTTGCCGGACCTCCCTTGAAACGGCCCAGCATGCTCAGTGCTATTTCTATAAAAAACTTCCCTGCTCCCGCCTTATCGAGCATGGCGCCGAAAAAGACAAACAGAAATACTACGGTTGCGGATACGTCAAGGGGAATGCCGTAAATACCCTCGGTAGAGAGTGAAATCTTGCCGATATATTTGCTGAGAGAGGTGCTTTTAAAGGCAAATGCCTCGGGCATGTGTTCAGCAAAAAAGGCGTATATGGTAAACAGGGTTGCTATGCCGGTCAATGCAGGCCCTATGACACGCCTTGCAGCTTCCAGGACGAGGAGCACAAGTATTCCGCCGATAATAATGTCGCGCTGAAGAGGGGCGCCTGACCTC
>JAJRVB010000101.1 GCA_024277515.1 Nitrospirota bacterium
GACTTTGTTATTGTAAAAAATCTCTTTTCTGTAAAAAATGTAGAAAAGAGAATTACGATAAATGTTCTTCAGGATATCTGGAAGACTTTTGCAAGAGGCTCTTTCTATATAAGATTTTTATTAACAAAGCTTCCCAAGCGGACCCCGGGTCCAGTGTACAATTTTGCTGATGAAGTGGAACTGAAATATTACAGAATCCAGAAAGTCAGCGATGGTTCGATTGTGTACACACCGGGTGAAGGAGGTGAAGTATCAGGGCCAGTTGAAGTAGGAACCGGAATTAAGCACGGAGAAACGATTGACCTGTCACAACTCATTGATATTATAAATGACCGGTTCGGAACTGAGTTCAAACCGGCAGACCAGCTATTCTTTGATTCGATAAAAGAGGATGCAGTAGCCGATCCAACATTAAAGCAGGCAGCAAAGGCAAATACCATTGAAAACTTCGGCTACGTTTTCTTAAAAGCGCTTGAGGGATTGTTTATCGACCGAATGGACCAGAACGAAGAGATCACCGCAAAATTCATGAATGAGAAAGATTTTCAAAATATAGTCGGGAAGCATCTTATGAAGCAGGTTTATGAGCAGATCAGAGCTGAGGGAGAAAGGAGAAGGTAGATTTTTTATGAAAACAAATGGGCAAACAGAGAAATAAGGATTTTCAGGATATCACGTGGTTCGATCTGGAATCATGGGCCGGTTCGAAAATAGTGTCACGGGGAAGGTCGTATCAACGGAATAAATACGTCAGCGATCTTGCGATCACCGGGGCCGGTGAACTTGTAGCGTGGGTGGAAGGCTCTTCCACATATGCAACTATAGTCTCTCTTGATAACGGGGAGATATCATCCATCTGCACGTGTCCGTACCATTCAGCCTGCAAGCATGCTATAGCAGTGATCCTTGAATATCTCGATTGTCTTGAAAACGGCCGGAAGGTGCCTGAAGCGGGAATGAAAGATGAGCGTCTAAATTTGACATCGCAGGACATTGATGATGAGGATGACAAATATGATATTTTTGACGATGAACTTGAAGATGAGGACATGGAATCAGCAGAACATGAAACATCTTCAAAAGAACTCGCTCTTGAAGGTTTCCTGAATAAAAAATCGAAAAGTGAATTAATCAATCTGATTTCAGACATTCTGGAGCAACATGATGAGGTCCGGGAAGAACTGGAATTCAGTGTCCGCCTCAAAACAGCCTCTTCTCCGGCCCTTGCAAAAACAGTTGAGCGTGAAATAGAAGAGGCCGCCAGTGAGCCGGGCTGGTGGAGCTACAGACAGGGCCGGGGATACCGACCTGACTACTCGCGCGTCCGCGCCGGACTTCAGAAACTGTTTGACGGAATATATTATGATGAGCTGATCCGCCTGGGAGAGAAGCTTTTGTTTCTCGGCACACGGCAGGTTGAGCAGTCAGACGATGAAGGGGCCACCGCCATTGAGGTGGCTGACTGCATGACAATCGTTTTTAAGGCCCTGCGGGATTCTTCATTGCCTAATGAAGAGAAAATGGAACGGGCCGTCGATTTCCTGTTGCGCGATGAATACGACCTATCTGACGGCCTTGCTGAATTCTGGAAAAAGAAATTCAGCAAAAAAGAGTGGAGTATCCTTGCCGACCGCCTCCTGGCTCGTTTGCACGGCTTGATAACTGAAAAAAAGGAAGATACTTTCTCCCGTGATTACCGGCGTGACAGGCTGACGGACGAGATCATCATGGCGCTGGAAAATGCCGGACGGCAAGAGGAACTCATCTCTCTCTGTTTAAAAGAAGCGGAAATAACGTCAAACTATGACCGACTCGTGAAACATCTTCGAAAGGCAGGTCGTGACGCAGAAGCGGAAGAGTGGATTCGCAAGGGCATTGCAGCAACATCAGATAAATTGCCCGGCATTGCGAGCGGATTGAAGAGAGATTTGCTGGATATGCGGCGCGGGGAAAGGGACTGGAATTTTGTTGCAGCTGTTCTGACAGATGATTTTTTCGGGTACCCCTCCATCAACGCATTTAAAGAACTCAGGAAGGCTTCGGAAAAGGCCCATGTATGGGAGCCGGTCAGAAAGACCGTTTTGAAGTTTCTTGAAACCGGCAAAATGCCTCGGAAAAACCAGAGTGATTGGCCGCTGCCGGACACAGGGCTTAAAGAGTCCGAAAGACGAAAGTCAGGTGAGCATCCCCTCACTCCCGTCCTTATCGATATTGCCATCCACGAAAAAAGAATCAAGAACGTCCTTAAATGGTATGATCGTTATAAGAATAATAAGCAGGGATGGTCACATGATGCTCTGGAAGACAGGGTGGCAGGCGCGATTGCACACGACTATCCTGACAAGGCTGTCGGGATATGGAAAGGAATTGCCGAAAGGCATGTATCCCAAACCGGAGTCAAATTTTATATTGACGGAGCAAGATATCTGCGAAAAGTCAAAGGCACGATGATAAAGAACGGGAAAGCAAATGAATGGGCAACGTATCTTCAACAATTAAAAGATGCCAACCGCAGAAAACCCAGGCTGCTGGAAACCCTGGATGCATTATCGGAAAAACCGATTATCCGGTCCGGGAAATGACCTGTTTTTGAGCTGACTCCTGATAACTGTTTTTATGGCGGAGAGGCAGGGATTCGAACCCTGGGTACCTTTCGGCACAACGGTTTTCGAGACCGCCCCGTTCAACCACTCCGGCACCTCTCCAAGAAAGACAGTTATCAGGGGTCAGTGGCCAGTTGTCAGTTAAAATATTTCCTTACTGATCCCTGATCCCCGACCCCTGTCTTACTGACCAGACCTTAATTGTACAAAAAATCTCCTGAGAATGTCTGCGCATTCATTTTCCAGGACACCTGAAACAACCCGGACCTGATGATTGAGTGAAGGGTCGTGTAATAATTGATACCGGCTGTTTACAGCCCCGAATCTGTCATCCTTACAGCCATAGACGAGCCTTCCCAGCCTTGCGTTCAGCATTGCCCCGGCACACATGACACACGGTTCCTTGGTCACATACAGCGCTGCATCTGTTAAACGCCAGTCGCGGCTGTTAATTGCCCCTTCCCTGATAGCGAGGAGTTCCGCATGAGCAGTTGGATCGTTAATGGATTCCTTTGTATTATGTATTGAAGCGATGACCCGGTCTTTGACCGTGAGGACTGCGCCGACCGGAATTTCCCCCTTGTCAAAAGCGGCATTTGCCTCTTTCAACGCAAGGCCCATGAAATATTCATCACTTGTCATCTGGTTGCTTTTCAGGAAAACAGACAGGGCAGAAGAGTTCTCCGTAATCAAGGCTGCAGACATGCCCGCATTCGGCACAGCATATACACTTGTCTATGGGTTCTTCACACACATGGCATATTTCGGCTTTTTTTTCCATGACTGAAAGGGATGTTTCAGCATAACCCACTGCCCTGTTTCAAATCAAGGGGATGTGGATTCATCCGCTCAAGTGAGAAGCCCCTGTGTCAGTATATAGTTCTTCTCAATGAACGGTAGAAGTGGAATCTGTTTTATGTTAAAATGTCCCATCACTTTCAGCGAGGAGATGCTGTTTGAGAAAGACCGCAGCGGTCAGTTTTGAAGGTAATAGCGTAAAGATTGTTAATGCCTCTTTAAAGGGGGATACCCTCTCCGTCGATAAAACCCTGGTCATTTCTGATGACGAATTTGAATTTTATCTTCAAAAGGAAAAATCCTCCGAATTTATAGTAACCTGCGAATTTCCAAATGCCTATCACGATGTCCTGACCGTCCCGGCGATAAAGCCGAAATATCTGGGGAAAATCATCGAGTCCGAGGTGCGCAGGGCCTCCGGGATGAAGGACGTCTCATTTATATATGCATCTCTGGGAGAGAGGGTCTTTGAACACAGAAACGTGCTCGATATTTTCTGTTACGCGGTAAACAGCGAGGATATCCGCAAGGTTGTGGACAGATTTCACCTGGCCGGAAAGGTGGTCAGCGCATTGTATCCCCCGGTCTTTGCAGCTGCTTCATTAATCGATGCCGGTATCCCGGGCGAGGCGAACATGGGGGTGCTTGGCACAGGGAGAGACAGGACGATTTTTTTCACGAAAAACAGGGCCATTTATTTTATCAGAAACTATGAATCCATAGATGAAGAGTTCGGGGATTTTGATATACAGAATATCAATATGACCATCAATTACTGCTTCCAGAATTTACGTCAGAACCCTTCCGCCGTCGTTCAGATGGGAAGCCTGACCCGGTCGTGTGCTATCAGCACTCTGCCCACAGCGCCGCTTGTGTCATTCTGCATGCCGCGTAACATCAGGTGCGGCATGGAGGAGTTTAATGAATGCATGCTGCCGATAGCGTCCTTTTTCACCGGCAGGGCATCCAATATCCTTAGCAAAGATTTCAGGAACATCTATCTGGCCCGAAATTTCATGTCTCATGCAGTGAAGGTCTTTATGATAATCACCTTAGTCTGCCTTGGATTTTTATTTTATGAAGGAAGAGATATCTATGCGAAAAAGGACGCAATAGCAGAGACAAGACAGGGGATGGCTGATATCAGGCAGATATCCGCTGAATATCTGAAAAGGGAAGGCAAAGTCCGGCAGTTTAAACCGGTGGTAGACTTTTTAAACAGGCCGGCTCCAGATATAAGGGAACTGCTGGTAGGGCTTGGAGAAATGAACAACAGGAATTTTACATTGGATCGTCTGGAGGCGCGGGCTGGTGAGGATAATGTATTCATGGTTACGATAACCGGGGCCGGCCTTGGTAATACATACTCATCCCTGCAGGAGATGCTGCGTTCCCTGGCTGACGAGCTGGACAGCACAGCGGGGGTGCAGGTAACTGACAAGGTGATGAACCTGAAAGACAGGACATTCAGGGTAGTAATGGAGTATAAGGGGAGCGAATGAATTATTTTAGATATCTCAAAAAAAGTTTTGCCCCTTATCTCCTGAGTGGTCTCGTCCTGGGTATCGCTGTTTTTTCCCTGATCACGGGGCAACGGTATTCCAGCCACCTCAGCGGAGTGCTTGCAGATATGAATAATATAACTGAAAACAAGGACAGGATAAAAAAACAGATCGTAGAAATCGATGATCTGGTAGATTTTTTCAGGGAAAAGTACGATGTGGACTTCAGTGATGCCAATTATGATGCTATTATTTTTCGCACACTGGACAGGATGAAGTCGGACCTGGACAAGGCAACCATACGGGTGGGACACTTTGATCCAAAGGCAGGGGCCAAAGAGCTCGTAGTTGAGATCGAGGCAACGGTGTCAAGCTACAGGATGATTGTTGATTATGTCGAATATGTGGAGGCCCTGAGGATACCTGACTACCGGATAGAAGACATTTCAATATCAAGGGAAGAGGAAGGCAGGATTGTTCTCTATATCAGAGGCTTTCTCGTGATGCCGTCTTTTGAAGCGATTCTGATGCGGAAGGACACGCCTTATGGATAATAAATCAAAGATCTTGATTGTCTTTCCGATTGTTTTAGTTATAATATTCGCAGTGGCTGCGAATTATGTACCGTTCAGGGAAGGATTTTCGGATACGGAAAGGGGAATGATGGACTTTATGCAGTCCGATCTTACGGTAAAAGTAAAGGAATATATCCGTTCCGCCAAGGCCTTGCAGGGACCCTTTGCATTTAATTTTGCCGCTCCGGGCAGGAAGGTCCAGGATGTGAATAAAGCAGCCCTGCGGGAAAGAGAAGACCGCATGCGGGTCTCTCTTATTGTTATCAGCGGAGAGAGCAGGATGGCCATGGTCAATGGCAATATTGTGACAGAGGGAGAGAGGATTGACGACATGAAGATAATAAAAATCGAACCGGAGAGAGTATTATTACGAAATAAAACCTCAAAATGGGTATATATGGAAAAATAATATGAAAAATCAATTCAGCTTCAGATCAAAAATACTTTATGTCCTGCTCTGCATAGTGGCGGCATCCTGTGCTGCTGCGCAGCCTGAACACCCTGCTGTTGAGATGAGCGAACCTGCCCTGACAGAGAAAGATACAACCGCCGAAGCCGGGGTCCGGGTGCCGCAGGTGGAAATCCCGGAATTCATTCCTGTTATGGATAGCAGCTCTCCACTCCAGACGAAAAAAGTATCGCTTGCCGCCAGAAACACCCCCTTAAGTGATGTACTGTATACCCTGGCACAGGCCGCAAACCTTAACCTTGTTATGGAACGGGGGGTGGATCCCGAGCTTCCCATAACCATGACATTCAAGGACCTGAGTGTGCAGAATGCGCTGAATATCATATTTAATTCAGCCGACTATTTTTATACGGTCAGGGACAATATATTGATCGTCCAGTCGATGAAGACGGAGATGTTCGAACTCGGTCAGCCAAATGTAATACAGAATTATCAGATTGACATAGGGGGGGACATCCTGAGCGGAACAACGTCCGGCGAGGGCACGAACTCGGTCAGCGGGGATGTCAGACTCCAGTCGGTTGCGGATGCCGAGTCGTTCCAGTTCTGGGGCGGAATTACAAAAAACCTGTCAGCCATCCTGGGCATAGGCGCTGAAGGAGGACGGAAGGGCGGTTCTGCATTCGTTATAAACAGAATGACAGGGACCATTATGGTTACCGCCACAAAAAAGGACCTCACGAAAGTCAGCACCTATATCCGCAATCTCAAGAAGGCGCTGAACAGGCAGGTGCTCGTAGAGGCCCGCATTGTGGAGGTCCAGCTTTCTGAAGGACTCAAATACGGCATTGACTGGAGCGCGGTCGGGAGGTGGTTTACTGAAGATTCGATCAATATCAGTGTCAGCGGGTTTGCGAGTGTCGTGAATCCGGGCGAGCCGAATTTTTCAATAAAGATTCTTGATACAGGGGATTTCTCTCTCCTGTTAAAGGCGCTGCAGGAGCAGGGCGATGTCAAGACACTCTCTAATCCGAGGGTCAACATAATGAACGGCCAGACCTCGCTGCTGAGCGTGGGGCGGAACACGTCGTTCATTTCAAAGGTTGAGACCACTACTACGACATCCAGCGGTTCTGTCCCGATTACGACCTTTTCTGTAGAAACCAACAGCATCCTTTCCGGCATCATATTCGGCCTGGTCCCGTATATAAACAGTGAAGGGGAAATTACTCTGACTATTACGCCGGTCATTACGAGTCTGATTGAGCTTGAGACCAAGACGATCGGGACGGGCGAGAATACAGTTGAGATAAAACTCCCTACAGTGGACCTGAGGGAGATGAGCACAACAATCAAGATCCTGGACGGTCAGTTGATTGTCATCGGCGGCCTCATAGACAAGAAAGAGATCGTGAGAGAGAATAAGGTCCCGCTCCTCGGTGACATACCCATTCTGGGAAATGCGTTCAAGAGCGTGGAGAAAACGTATGAAAACAACGAACTTGTAATCATGCTGATCCCAAGATTGATAAGTTAATAAGGCAGGATTCGAGGAAAAGAAGCAGTCTAGCCTGGACCCCGGGCTCCTTGAATCCTGGGACCCTTTTATTAAAATGAAATTAGGCGAAGTTCTCATAGACAAGGGGCTGTTGAGTCAGGAGAGGCTGGAGCTTGCCCTTGCGCATCAGAAGATAACAGGCACCCTTCTGGGAGAGGCCCTTGTCAAGCTTGGCTTTGTGTCGTCCGGAGAGATTGCCAGGACACTTGCCGAACAGGCGGGGATACCTTTTTTAAATCTGTCCGAATACACGGTCTCAGAGGAAGCCATACGGCTTATCCCCAAGGACATTGCGGAAAAAACGGGCTTTATCCCCTTGCAGGTATCGAATGAGCATATTGAAATAGGCATTACCAATCCTTCCAATATTCACGCAATTGATACGGTCTCAAAGCTTACCGGCAAGCAGCCCAGGGTCTTTATGATTGATAATGTCGGTTTCCATGAGACGCTTGAACGGGTGTATTTTTTCCTTGAAAATCCGATTCAGCAGCACATTGAAAGGGCTATCGATGAAATAATATCCGCTGCAGCACTGCCTGCGGCCACGGTTGCAGCATTATCTGAAAACCTGATCATGGAGGGCATCAGGAGAAAGGCCACAGACATTCATATAAGCCCGGCGAATGATACGGTAAATGTGTTTTACCGGGTGGACGGCGTCCTTCAGTACGGGTTCTGTATTCCCAAAAGCGCACATAACGGGATAGTGTCGAGGATCAAGGTGCAGTCAAAGCTCGATATTTCAGAGCAGAGGCTCCCGCAGGACGGCTCTTTTGCCATAACGTTTCTTGATACCAGGTACGAGATGCGGATTTCCACCACGCCCACAATTTATGGTGAAAACATTGTTATCAGGGTCCTTGCCGGGACAGGGCAGCTGCTCCGGATCGACACGCTCGGGTTTGACCCGGGCAATACAGAACGGCTCCATTCATTGTTTCAGAAGCCGCACGGGATTATCCTTATTACAGGGCCTACCGGAAGCGGCAAGACGACAACGCTGTATGCGGCCCTCAGAGAGGTTAACCTCATTGAGAGAAACGTCCTGACCGTGGAAGACCCGGTTGAGTATAAACTCAGCTTTGTGAAGCAGACAGCCGTAAATTTAAAGGCCGGTTATGATTTTGCGCTTGCCGGAAGAAACTTTATGAGGCAGGACCCGGATGTCATGCTGCTTGGAGAGATCAGGGATGAAGAAACAGCCCGAATAGCGGTGCGGGCATCAATAACCGGTCACCTGGTACTCTCCACGCTGCATACGAATGACGCTGTAACCTCAGTGCCCCGGCTGCTGGACTTTAAGATAGACAGGTTCATGCTCTCCTCGTCGCTGCTTGCCGTGGCTGCGCAGCGGTTAGTGAGAAAATTGTGCAGCCGATGCAAGGAAGAGTATGCGGTTACCGAAGGGGAGCTGGCACTGCTTGGTCTGTCCGAAGATCAAGCAGGTGAACTGCGGGACATCCCGCTCGAAACGGCATGCAGACCCAAAGGCTGCAATATATGCAATCAGACGGGATATATAGGAAGGACGGTTGCCGGAGAAATCATGATCGTGAATGACTCCATCAGGGAGCTTATCTCTGAAGGGGCCTCTTTAAATAAACTCAAGGAGGCCGCTCTGCAGCATGGCATGGTCCCGCTGAAGATATCCGGGCTCAGAAAGGTCTCTGAAAAAATCACAAGTATCGAAGAAGTCCTGCGGGTAATTGATTAATGCCTTTCTTTTCATACAAGGCTATAGACAATAACGGCGAGGTGGTCAAAGGGCTGGTTGAGGAAAGCCGGATGGACCTTGCGTATGACAATGTTGCTTCATTGGGCCTCCATATTCTCAAGATGAAACAGGCGGGCTCGCTTTCGGATTTCTATCTGAAAAAACTCAGGGTCTGGGAAGTCAAGGGCACGGACATCATTGAATTTGCCGGCAGTCTTGCCGTAATGTTGAAGGCGGGGCTTCCCCTGCTGACCTCAATTTCGGACCTGGCCGAATCCGTCGACAATAAACGCTTCAGAGACCGGCTCATGGATATCAGGCGGAATATCGAACTGGGCTCCGGGTTTTCCGTGGCCCTGTCAAGGCATCAGGATGTATTCCCCGAGATATTTATCAACCTGACAGCAGTGGGTGAAGAAACCGGGCGACTTGATCAGAGTCTTTCCGACGTTGCCGTTCACCTCCAGAGAATGGAGGACCTGAAGAGTGCGATCATACGGGCCATGATCTATCCGGTGTTCGCGCTGGCAGGGACAACCGGCGCGCTGCTGTTCTGGCTCATATACGTCCTGCCGAAGATGACCGACCTTTTCACCTCGATGAACCTGAAACTGCCTTTTATCACGCGGGCGCTCATCGTTGCAAGTGATTTCTGTCAGGCATACTGGTATATTTTTTTCTTAATCCCGGCCCTTGGCTATGGCACGGTAAAACTTCTTTCAAGATATGACAGGACAAAATATTACCTGGATGCCGCCAAGCTGCGGCTCCCCATTATCAGCCTTATCGTGTATAACAAACTGCTGGCCCTTTTTGTGGAGCAGTTGAGGATACTGCTTGCCGCCGGCGTGACCATTGACAAGTCATTTGACATCATGATAAAAGTTGTCAATAATGTCGTATTCAGGAACGCGCTGATCAGGATTAAAGACGATGTATTGATGGGAGGCAGGATAAGCGAGGCGCTCAGGCATCATCACACGATCTTTCCCACACTCGTTGTCAGGATGTTCTCGATCGGGGAGTCAACAGGGAACATGAATGAACAGCTTGATTATCTTTCGGAATACTTTCTCAAGAAACTTGATGACATTTCGAGCAAGATAGGAAAACTCATGGAGCCTATGATCATTGTCATAATCGGAGGGATGTTTATGCTCATTATTCTGGGGCTGCTGTCGCCCATATATGATCTGGTTTCAGGGATGAGCTGATATATTATGGACTTTCTGAAATTTTTCGGCCTTAAAGAAGATCCCTTTAAACTGACCCCTGATCCGTCCTACTTTTATCCGTCGTCGAGCCATAACGAGGGACTTTTGCTGATGGACTATTCCATTGATCAGAAAGAAGGATTTCTTCTGGTCATAGGCGACCCCGGCACAGGCAAGACCACACTGCTGAATGTATTTCTTGAGAAGTGGAAGTCCCGCGCCGAGATAGCCATTATCCTGACCCCGCGGCTGTGGCCTGTGGAGTTTCTGCGGGCTGTTGCGGAAGATTTCAATATAAATATCACTCATAAAGATAAACACGAAACCATCAGGGCCTTGCGGGATTTTATGAGCAGCAGGACAGCGGAAGGGAAAAGGGTAATTATCATTGTTGATGAGGCACAGAACCTCCCTGATGATACAATGGAGGAACTGAGACTCCTTTCAAACCTCGAAACGGACAAGGACAAGCTCCTCCAGATCATCCTGCTCGGGCAGCCTGAACTTGAGTCCAAGCTCATGAAGAAAAACCTGAGGCAGCTTAATCAGAGGATAAGTACGCGTATCGGATTAAAGCACTTCAATCCCGGCGAAACCCTTGACTACATAAACTTCAGGATAATCAAGGCTGGCAAAAACACCCTCCGGCTTCATAAAAAGGCCGGCAGGTCGGTACACAGACTGACAAACGGTGTCCCCCGGCTTATCAACATGCTGCTCTCCCGGGCCCTTATGGCCGCGTATCTTGAAGAGAGCAGCCATGTCCGGACACGGCATATTGAACACGCAGTGAAAAGCCTCAACCACAGTGATTTGAAAATAGAAGGCCGTATAAGACATGCGCCTCTGTTCGGCGCGTCAATCGCGGTTGTGCTTGTCATGCTGCTGATGTATGCATATTTTCAAAAGAGTGATGTCTGGAGATCAGTGCAGTTCAAGGCCCCTCCGGCAAGTGAAGACGTGGTGGAGAATGAACCCCTGCCTGCTCCTGCTGCGGAGGCGGCGGAAGGGGCAATTCAGGAAACGGAAACCGTGGATATGGACGTGAGTGATCATCCTGCCGGAGATAGAGGGCAGGCTGAACATGACATCATGCGGGCGGCTGATCTAAGGCTTGCTTCTGTCCAGGTTGATGTTGCCTTTCTCAGGACCAGGCCCTCTATTGATGCTAAAAAGGCGGGCACGACTTTAAGGGGCAACCAGCTCTTTGTGCTGCACGAGTCTCTGGATGAAAGAGGCATACGATGGTATCAGGTCGTTTTTCAGGGAGAAAAAAGATGGATATCCGGAGAGGTTGTTGATATAGTCGGCATTGTGCGTGAGGCAGGATATTCAATCCTTCCTGAGGGTGACCATGCGGACCCGGCTGAAAATACGATGGATACCGTTCAGACGGAATTGCATGGCGGGGTCAACGGCATACCGGCGGAATAACCTGACGGCCGGTTATCTGACACTGTTTTCCTGACCCGGGGCGCGTGTGCTGTTTATCAGTATGAGCATCCTCTGCCGTATGGCCGCAGCCTGCTTTGTGTCCACTGAATCCAGTGTATACACCCGGTTGTAAAGCTGCAGTGCCTCTTCATATCTGTTCCGGTGTTCATAGATGCGTGCCAGCCCCAGAAAACCTGCTGCCATATCCAGCTTGGCAAGCTTTTTGTAGTATTCCGATGCACTGCTGTAATTACCCTGCCGCTCATGAATAATGGCCAGATTTCCAAGGGCGGTCTGGTTGCCCGGTTCGAGATCAAGCGCCCTTAACAGGTAATCTTTTGCGGAAGCGTAATCATCCAGTTTCGCATGTGCAATACCCGCGTTAATCAGAGCGGGGACATATCCGTCGTCAATATCGAGCGCCCTGCCGGAGAATGCAATTGATTTTTCAGGATGGCCCAGCTGCATGTGAAGATATGCGATATTATTCAGTACCGGGACATTATCGCTGTCCAGCTCGAGAACCTTCCCGTAAGCTGCAAGGGCGCGGGAATATTCTTTTTTCAGTTCATGCTCCCTTGCCATGTATAAAAAGGCATCTTTCCGGGCCGCAGCTTCATCAGTGACCGCAGGCAGCAGGGCCCCATCATTGTTCTGTACAGGAATTTTCCCGGCTGCAGCAGCCGGTGTTTTGCCGGATAGTGAAGCGTCGCTGACAGCGGGTGGCGCAGTCGCCCTGACAATATCATCCTTTGGCTTTGGCGGGGTGACGGCAGGCCTCTTTTTGTGCTCTCTTTCTTTCACGTTTTTAAGAGCTGCCTGAGCAGGAGCAAGCGTTGTCCGCTTTTGAATTGACCGGGTGACATTCATCTCTGTTTTATCCTGGCTGTATGACTCCTGTTCACCCACATCAGCGCCCTGTCCCGAGGTGCGTGTTAACGAACCCGTAACATAAACGATAAGCAGACCCGCTGCAATGGAGGTAAGAAACAGGGACGTGAGAATAACTATCTTTTTCTTCTGTGCTGACTGTTTTGACGCGTCCTGAACAATATTTCTCAGGTTGGGAGGGATCTCTCTTTTTGTCTGGGGCTGTTGAATTTTTGAAAGCAGATCGGCAAGAAGACTCATAATTATCCACAATTATACCAGATATAAAATATTTCAATATACCGCTTTTTATTTGGAATTTGAGCTTTGACATTTGTAATTTTTATATGTATTCTTTCTCTGTTATGCAAATGCTGAAACCAGAAGAACAGCTCAGAGTAATAAAGCGGGGCATCACGGAGGTCCTTGTTGAAGATGAGCTGCTCAAAAAGCTCGAAAAATCCCGCGCAGCAGGCTCACCCCTTAAGGTGAAGGCAGGGTTTGATCCGACCGCCCCGGACATTCATCTCGGCCACACAGTGCTCCTGGAGAAAATGAGGCAGTTTCAGGACTTGGGCCATGAAGTAATATTCATTATCGGAGACTTTACCGGGATGATCGGCGATCCAACGGGGAGGTCAGAAATAAGGAAACCATTGACCCGCGACGAAGTACTTGCCAATGCGGAGACATACAAAAAACAGGCATTCAAGGTCCTTGATCCTGAAAGGACGAGGGTGGTTTTCAACAGTGAATGGCTGGGGGAAATGTCGGCCTCCGACCTGATCCGTCTTGCGTCCAAACATACGGTTGCACGCATGCTCGAAAGGGAGGACTTTAAGAAGAGGTTTGCGGGTGAGCAGCCGATAGGGATACATGAATTTATGTATCCCCTGATCCAGGGGTATGATTCGGTTGTGCTGGGAGCCGACATAGAGCTTGGCGGTACGGACCAGAAGTTTAATCTCCTTGTGGGCAGGGAGCTTCAGAAGGAACACGGCCAGCCGCAGCAGGTTGTCCTGATGATGCCGCTTCTCGAAGGGCTGGACGGTGTGAACAAGATGAGCAAGAGCCTCGGCAATTACATCGGCATCACCGACTCACCAAA
>JAJRVB010000102.1 GCA_024277515.1 Nitrospirota bacterium
GTAGAATTGCTGCCGATTGACGGGGAACCCACAAGCGGACTGCATTCAGGATTTACTCCTCTTATAAGGGCGGACAAGCTTGCATCACATCTGGGAATGAAAAGATTATATATCAAGGATGATACTGTTACTCATCCGACCCTCTCTTTCAAGGACAGGGTGGTGGCAGTAGCACTGTCCAAGGCGAGGGAATTCGGATTTAATACGGTCGCATGCGCCTCAACCGGAAATCTTGCGCATGCCGTATCAGCCCACGGCGCGGCAGCCGGGTTCAAGAGATTTATTTTTATTCCCGCGAGTCTTGAAAAGAGTAAAATCATTGCGTCGCTTGCCTATGGACCGAACCTGATAGCAGTGGACGGAAACTATGATGACGTAAACAGGCTCTGCAGTGAAGTGGCCAATAAATACAACTGGGCCTTTGTGAATATCAATATCAGGCCGTTTTACGCGGAAGGGTCAAAGACCCAGGGATACGAAATTGCGGAGCAGCTTGGATGGCGTGCGCCTGATGCGGTTGTCGTGCCGTGTGCGAGCGGTTCCCTGCTTACAAAGATCTGGAAGAGTTTCAGGGAGATGAAGAGTATAGGTCTTATAGATGAACTGCATACAAAAGTATTCTCGGCCCAGGCAACAGGGTGTTCTCCAATCGTCAAGGCAATAATAGATGGTGTTGATGTTATTAAACCGGTGAAGCCTGACACCATTGCGAAATCACTTGCCATAGGGAATCCTGCGGACGGATATTATGCTACCCGGGTCATCAGGGACAGCGGCGGGTTCGGGGCCGACGTATCGGATGAAGAAATCGTGGAATCAATAAAACTCCTTGCCCGGACTGAGGGAGTTTTTGCTGAAACCGCCGGCGGTGTCACTCTTGCATCCGCCATCAAACTTTTAGAGAGCGGACATATAGAGAGGGACGCGGTCACCGTGCTCTGCATAACAGGAAACGGATTAAAGACCAAGGAAGCGATAGTCGGACAGACAGGAGAACCTTATCACATTGACCCGAATCTGAAGTCGTTCGAAAAGGTTCTGGAAAAGATTACCAGCGGGTAAGTCCGGAGGTCTTTATATTTGTGATAATTACAGTACCGTCAGTACCGGATAAAAAGCCGTGATCTTTATATAAGTTTAAAGGAGGAATATAGATGGCTGTTAAAGTAAAAATACCGGTCCCACTCCAGAGGTTGACCCAGGGGAAGGAAGAAGTCGAGGGGCAGCCCGGAACAATAATGTCTCTTATTACCGGCCTGGACCAGACATATCCCGGCCTTGCGGAAAGGATATCTGAAGACGGCAAGCTGCGCAGATTCGTCAACGTCTATGTAAATGAAGAGGATGTCAGATTTATGGATAATGAGGAGACGAAAGTAAAGGACGGTGATGAAGTTTCAATTGTCCCTGCAATTGCAGGCGGTATCTGAAATAATTGTACGGATGCTGAATCAGTCACAATGAAAATCGTCTGTATTATTTTATCAATGGCTGTAGTCGATATGTCATTCCAGGGGGGGATACAATGAAAACAAGGATAAAACTGACTTTTCCTCAGGAACTCATTAAGGAACCTATTATATTTACCATGGCGAGAAAGTACGACATAATCCCCAATATACGAAGGGCACGTGTCACCGAGACGGTGGGAGAGATGGTGCTTGAACTTGAGGGTGAGGAAGAAAATGTGATCAGCGGAGTTGAATCTCTCAGGCAGCTGGGCCTTAATGTGGAGCTTGTGGAGGGCGATATACTCGAATAAATATGGATCGAAGGCGTGGACTGATTGAACGATACAGAAAATATCTCCCTGTTTCAGAAAAAACCCCTGTCATAACCCTGAACGAAGGAAATACCCCTTTAATAAAAGCCGTTCATATAGATGAAGTCATGCGGGCCGGAGTCAGACTCTATTTCAAATATGATGGACTTAATCCCAGCGGTTCATTTAAAGACCGCGGCATGACCCTCGCCATATCAAAGGCCGCTGAAAAAGGGGTAAAGGCGGTCATCTGCGCTTCAACAGGCAACACATCCGCTGCTGCTGCGGCATACTCGGCACGGGCCGGGATGGGCGCCATTGTTCTTATCCCTGAAGGGCAGATAGCAATGGGCAAACTTGCCCAGGCAATGATTCACGGCGCGATGGTGATGCAGATTAACGGAAACTTTGATGATGCGCTGAGACTCGTTAAAGAGCTTGTTGAGAAACATAACTTTGCCCTTGTGAATTCAATAAACCCTTTCCGGATTGAAGGCCAGAAGACAGCGGCCTTTGAGGTCTGCGAGCAGCTTGGCAATGCCCCGGTATATCATGCCCTGCCGGTCGGCAATGCCGGAAATATTACCGCATACTGGAAGGGCTACAGGGAGTTTCTTTCAGAGGGTAAAATTGGTTCTCTACCGAAAATGCTCGGTTTTCAGGCGGCCGGCGCAGCGCCTATTGTAAAGGGAAGCCCTGTTGAACATCCTGAAACAATTGCCACTGCAATCAGGATAGGCAACCCCGCAGGCTGGAAGGGGGCAGTCGCTGCGCGGGACGATTCCGGGGGTGTCATTGATTCGGTCACTGATGAAGAGATCCTTAGCGCTTACAAATTTATAGCGTCCAGGGAAGGGATATTCTGTGAACCGGCATCTGCTGCATCTCTCGCAGGGGTCATCAAACTTTCTGAACAGGACTTCTTTTCAGAGGGTGATACCATTGTCTGTACGCTTACCGGACATGGATTGAAGGACCCTGATAATGCGATTAAACTGTCGAGGCAGCCGGTCAGGGTGAGTGCGGACATCAACTCGGTCGAAAAGGTGATTACCGGCTGCTGCATATAACACCTTGCCGTGCGTAACTAATCCTGCCCGGTTTCAGGATCTTTTTCTTCTTTTATACCGACATCTTTTACAAAATCCGCGCACTTGATATCCCTGCCGCTCATGGGAAACTTTTTCTGGCACGTTGCCTTCCATGCACAGATTGCACATATTGTATTACTTGACGCCATAATATCTCCCGTTATTGCATATAAATAAAATCCGTGTATTGCGCTTACATAATTTCCCTGATTTCTTCCCAGTCAACACTGTTCCTGATGCAGTCATATTTGTGAAGCTGCACGCCCTGGGTCTTTACTCCCGTTCCGTTCACCCTTATGCCTCTCAGCGTGATTTTCTCAGCATGCATGCCTCTTTCAATTTCATATTCACATGCAATTCCGATGACCCCTTTCAGCTGTTTCCTCTGAATCAGCCTTTTTGTAAAGCCGACACTCGGGGTAATGTAAAACTGATACCCCTTTTGTTCCGCTGATTCATAGATACTTCCGCAACCGCAGAGTTTACACTTATTGCACATGACACCGTCGGACTTTGAAAACTTCGCGGGGCATTTCTCATCTATAAGGCAATGAGGCAGGATAACGGCAACATCGTCTTTCCTGAGTTTCCTGAAGCTGTCCCGGTAATAATCATTTATTGACGCCATGATGTCCGTTCTCTTGAGACCTAACAGACCCTGGATTTTGTATATGTATATTTTTCCAAGAAATTTTAATTTTTTCAACATAACCAGTTATACAATATCAGACAGAGGTTTAATTATCTCTCATAATAAGTCTAATCACTTATGCTCATTATTTGCAATATCGCAACTGACTTTACTGGGATTATTTTTGCCTGTATAATTAATTATCTTTAGAAGACTTTCAGATCAACAAAAGGAGCTGAGAAATGCAACTTGCCGATATCATGTCCCTTGAGAAATGGCGTGCGCTGGAAGAGGACATTTTCAAAAGGTCCGGTCTGGCCTCAAATGTTTTCGATGTAGATGGTATTCGCATAACCGATTACAAGGTATGGGTCAACCGCCTCTGTCCTGTGATAAAGGCGGACGATGGAGGGCAGAGCTTCATCTGTGCCGTAGCCCACATGAATGTTGCCAATATGTCCAGGCAGGGCAGGGCCCCTGTTGTGGGAGAGTGTGATGCCGGCCTTATAAAGCTGGTTGTCCCGATATTTGTGAAGGGAGAGTTTGCAGGAGCGGTGGGAGCATGCGGTCTTCTGCTGGATGACGGCGATGTTGATGCCTTCATGATAGGCAGGACAATCAAAATGGATGAGGAGAAAATTGAGGGTCTGTCGGATGATATCAGGAGAATAACGGAAAATGAGGCTGAAGAGCTCGGGACATATATTTCTGAACGTATTGAAAAAATAGTAAACGATTTTGAAAAGCAGAAAAGGTGACCATCACAACATGAAACTGAGCATTCTTCCCCTTTCTGAATGGGGCCTGCCTCTTAAAAAGAAGTTTATCGCGGCCGGTCCCTGCAGTACCGAGTCGGAAGAACAGCTGCTCGAAACCGCCAAGGCGTTTGCAGACGACAGGACCGGTTTTATACGTGCCGGAATATGGAAGCCGAGGACCCGGCCCGGCTCTTTTGAGGGAGTGGGGGAAAAAGGGCTGAAATGGCTTGTCCGGGCAAGAGAGGAGCTGAATGTACCTGTCGGCACCGAAGTTGCCAACCCTGATCATGTTGTGTCCTGTCTGAAACATAATATTGATGTCCTCTGGATAGGCGCGCGCACGACCGGGAACCCCTTTGCAGTCCAGGCGATCGCAGATTCCCTTAAAGGTACTGATATCCCCGTGTTTGTGAAGAACCCGATCAGCCCCGATATTGACCTCTGGATCGGCGCCATACAGCGGCTGTATAATGCAGGACTCAAAAAGATCGGGGCCATTCACCGAGGATTCAGCACTTCCAAAAAGGTCCTCTACCGAAACTCTCCAAACTGGAAAATTCCCATTGAACTGAAACGTCAGATTCCTGAAATACCCATGCTCTGCGACCCGAGCCATATTTGCGGAAAGAGAGAATTGATCTTTTCTATAGCTCAGGAGGCCCTGGACCTCCTGTTTGACGGGCTTATGATCGAGGTCCACAGAGATCCGTCTGCAGCCCTCAGCGACTCAGGACAGCAGCTTACCCCTGATCAGTTTTTTGCCTTGATCAGCCGCCTGACTGTCAAGAGAGAGACCGGGGACAGCAGGGAATTTGATATAAGGATAAAAGAGCTGCGCCACGAAGTCGACAATCTGGACGAACACCTGATTAAACTGTTGGGCAAGCGGATGGAGATCGCAGGGAAGATGGGGGAATTGAAACGCAGGAATGATATTTCTATTTTACAGCCGCACCGCTGGGAGCAGATTATTGAGAGCAGAATGTCAGAAGGCGAGGCGTACGGCCTGTCCGGTGATTTTGTATTTCAACTCTTTCAGATTATTCATGAAGAGGCAATCCGGAGACAGGAGGAGCAGGATTAATTTATATCCCGAGATAAGCCTTTTTAACGTCCTCATTTAAAAGCAGCCGGTCAGTTGTATCTTCCAGCACAATCCTGCCGTTCTCCATTACATAGCCTCTGTGGGCTGCCCGCAGGGCAAGGTTTGCATTTTGCTCTACAAGAAATATAGTGGTTTCCTGTTCTATGTTGATCTTTCTGATGATCTCGAATATCAGATGTACAATTTTCGGTGCAAGCCCCAAAGATGGTTCATCCATTAAAAGCAGGACAGGCCGGGCCATGAGAGCCCGTGAAATGGCAAGCATCTGCTGCTCACCCCCGCTTAATGTCCCGCCGGCCTGGTGTCGTCTCTGAGTGAGGATGGGAAACAGGTCAAATACGTATTCGATGTCTTTTCTTATACTCTGTTTATCGGTCCGCATAAAGGCCCCCATATGGAGATTTTCCATCACCGTTAACTGAGAAAAGATATGAC
>JAJRVB010000103.1 GCA_024277515.1 Nitrospirota bacterium
ACTGAACATAGTATGGAACGAGCTTAAATACAAAACAACCCTCGAGAAAGAGTATGGAGAACTGCCCCTGATCAAGTGCTATCCCCAGCAGCTTAACCAGGTCTTCATGAACCTCCTTGTGAACGCTGTGCAGGCAATAGAAAAACAGGGGACCATAAAAATAAGGACATGGCATAATGACGGAGCAGTACATGTATCGATAGCAGACACCGGAAGCGGAATCACCAAAGACAGACTCGGCAAGATATTTGAACCGTTTTTTACTACAAAGGAAGTGGGTAAGGGAACAGGCCTCGGCCTGAGCATAAGCTATGACATAGTCAAGAAACATCACGGGGAAATTACCGTTGAAAGCGAACTTGGGAAAGGTACCGTTTTCAACATAAAAATACCCTCAGTAAAGGAGCAGGAAAATGGATGAGGCAATTAAGATCCTGTGTGTTGACGATGAAAAAAGCGTCCTTAAATCGCTGGGAAGGCTCTTCCTGGACACGGATTATGAAATCCTGACCGCGGAATCAGGAGACAAAGGGCTTGAACTTTTCAGAAATACGGAAAATATACAGCTGGTAGTTTCAGATTACAGAATGCCCAGGATGAACGGGGTAGACTTTCTCAGGGAGGTTTATCATCTCAGGCCTGAAGTGGTAAGAATCGTCCTATCCGGATATGCAGATACCGCCGCCATAGTTGAGGCGATCAATGAAGGCAAGATATACAAATTTATCCCTAAACCATGGAATGATGATGAACTGAAAATGACAATCAGCAAGGCCCTGGAGTACTACTTTACTAAACAGAAAATCATCATGCTAACCAAAGAGCTGGAAATAAAAAACAGGGAACTCACCGAAATAAACAACAACCTTGAAAGACTTGTTGAAGAGAGGACCGCTGACCTGATGATCCAGAACCGGATACTTACCGCTTCACAGAACATTCTTGATGCGCTTCCGGTTGGTGTAATCGGCATGGAACGGGAAGGTACAATCGTACAGTGCAACCAGAAGGGCCTCGATATGTTCAAGCTTGAGAAAGGAAACATACTGGGAATGGACAGGAGAGAGTCATTTCCGGATGAAATCAACAGCTTCATCGAAGAACTCGAACAGAAAAAGCAGCTTACTTCACATATCCCGAGCAACGGATCCGGTATCGTGATAAAAGGTGTATTCATGGAGCATGCAGGCGGGCAGGAAGGACTCATCCTGGTGCTTGAAGAGGAGGAAATAAATAATGGAAACCGTCAGTAACATAAAGTCCCGAGCCCCGATGGCAATTCTCTTTGTCGATGATGAAAAGAATGTGCTCCAGTCACTCAGACGCCTCTTTATGGATGAGGATTATGAAGTTATTATCGCCAATTCAGGTGAAGAAGGGCTGGAGGTGCTTCGCCAAAACCCGAGTATCGGCCTGATAGTATCCGACCAGAAGATGCCGGGCCTGACAGGCGTCGACTTCCTCGAAAAGGCAAAAATTATTGCGCCCGATGCACTCAGGATACTCCTCACAGGATATGCTGATATCAATGCAGTAGCAGATGCGATAAACAGGGGAGGAGCATACAGGTATATTACAAAACCCTGGAAAGACGAAGAACTTATCCAGATTATCGGTGAGGCCGCCCGGCATTATTCCCTGATAATGGAAAACAGGAAACTTCAGGCAATCGTAAAAAAACAGAACGAAGAACTCACAGACTGGAACTCCCAGCTTGAATACTATGTGCAGGAGCAAACCCTTGAAATTCAGAAGAACAACAAGGAACTCGAAAAACTGAACCAAAGCTTAAAGAATAATTTCAAGAATTCCATAATGGCATTTTCGAGTCTTCTTGAACTTCGTGACAAGGGTACGGGAAACCATTCAAAAAACGTAGCAGAAATCTCGGTAATGACGGCAAAGTCCATGGGGATTCCCGGAAATGAAGTCGAAACCATTACCGTCGCTGCACTGCTTCACGATATAGGTAAAATAGGCATCCCTGATGTGCTCCTTATAAAAGAATGGGAAGACATGGACAATGAAGGGAAGAAGGAGTACATGCAGCATCCTGTAAGGGGGCAATCAGCGATTGACGCGGTGGAAAACCTCAGAAAAGCGGGCATGCTGATACGACACCACCATGAATGGTTTAATGGAGAGGGATTCCCCGATAAGCTCAAGGGAGATAAAATACCGGTCGGTTCAAAGATTATTGCTATGGCTGACTCTTTTGAACGTACCTTCAGAAAAACCGGGGTAGACAATGCAATGGAAGTTGCTCTGCATAAGATAAGAGAAGGAAACGGAACAAAATTCGACCCTGAAATATATCCATTTATAGAGTCAACAATAAAAGAAATACACTCAAAACTCAAAGTCAAAACAGGCATGGTTGAAATGGAATTCGATGTAAAAGATGTAAAGGAGGGAATGGTAATCTCACGGGACGTAAAAAGCGGCACAGGTATCATTCTGTTGTCGAAAGGGACAAAACTCGACATGAAAAGTATAAATGCCCTCAGGCGCTACTACAAGCTCGATCCGTCAAAGAGCGGTGTGTTTGTGCTGGTGGAAAGATAAAAAAACAGTGAGAATAAAAGGGAAGGAGAATAACTGATGAAAAATTCAGTACTTTTAGTTGATGACGAACCCAATGTATTATCATCGCTCAAAAGGGTTTTGTTGGAAGAAAGCTATGATATACATACGGCGAGCAGCGGCATTGATGGTCTGGGCATTTTAAAAGACAATAAAATTAAACTGGTAATGTCGGATGAGAAAATGCCGGGCATGTCAGGGACCGAGTTCCTTGCAGCAGTGAAAAAAATGTTCCCCGATACAATAAGGATCATGCTTACCGGACATGCAAGCATAGAAGCAGCCATGAACGCCGTTAATAACGGTGAGATATACAGGTTTTTTTCAAAACCATGGAATGACGTAGAACTCAAGCTCGCCCTCCGTTCGGCATTCGAAAAATACGACCTCGAGGCAGAGAACAAAAAACTCCTGAGAACGGTAAAACGCCAGGCGTCGGAGCTGAAACAGCTTGAGGACGCCTACCCCGGGATTACGGACCTTGAGAGGGATGAGCACGGAAATGTACTTCTGACCGACATGTCCGGTTCTGACAAAGATATTTCTGAAATAGTGTCTGAAATAATGTCGCAAAGCGACATCAAAGAAGATCTCGGCTGAAAAAACCGCCAAGACCAGTACCCTGAGGTTCCAGAAAAGGAGCAGATTAATCCCTCTGATCTTCATTATTGATCAGATATAACAGACATAGTGATATACTTTAATCAAATTAATCGTCTGTGCTAATGGAAAAGGGGAGTACCATCAGGAACAGCACAACATCCAAAGAGGCTCTGTTATAGAATATTATCTTAGGGAACAGTCTTTTGTAATTCGTCATTTGTGATCAATTATTTAAACTAACATATGGCAAACAAAGGGGAATTCATCAATGCCAAAGCAAACAAAGAAGCACATGACCATTGCCGGCATCATCGGGCAAAACCGGAAGGCTCTCCTGAAGGACTGGCTTGACAAGACTGTTGCCATTGAAGGCACTCATGTGCTGGAACTGATGACAAGGCAACAGCTTGAGACACAGGCCGCTGAGCTGCTCAGGGCGCTTACTACGGCATTTAAGGCAGGTCAACACATGGACATTACAGCGCCGGAGTTTGCCGACCCCGTTGCCATGCTCAGGGACATCAGCGCCTCGCACGCACAGCAGGGGGTTACCTCGTCCGAGACAGCTCTCTTCATCTTGTCCTTAAAGGACGCCCTCCTGCCGTATTTGCAGAAGGCATTAAGCAAA
>JAJRVB010000104.1 GCA_024277515.1 Nitrospirota bacterium
AACACGCACGAGATGTTTAATATAATTGAAAAATGGATAAAACCTGAAATTGTAGAATCTTGTGCTGAACCAAAACCATCTCCCGCTGAAACAGCCCCTGAAACAAAAGAGATTACATGCCGGGAACTGCCCTGCACCAATACAGCGGAAGTGCCTCTGGTAGATATGGAAGGGGCCATGGCAAGATTCGGCAATGACCGGGGGTTTTACAGAAAGATGGCCAGAAAGTTTCTGAATTATGTGCATTCGCATATAAAAGAACTTGAAGAAGCAGTGGAAACCGAGGATGTCGAGGCCATGAAGAAAACAGCTCACAACATTAAGGGAGCGGCCGGGAATCTGAGCGCAAACAGAATATTTTCCATAGCGGCAAGCATTGAAAACATGGACCAGCATAGAGATAATCCGGCAGGTTTATCATTTGTAGAAGATTTGAAATCGGAAATATCGTCTCTTGAGAGGTTTGTTGATACTTTATGAAAGAGAGACGGGTAAATTTATAATGAGAAGAAAATGAAGATTCTGATTGCGGAGGATGACCCGATATCAAGGGAACTCCTCAAGAAAATGCTGGAAGACTGCGGACATGAAGTCGCTGTTGCTGAAAACGGCAGGCAGGCATGGGAGCTTTTCTGCAGGAAAGAAGCAAAACTCATTATTGCCGACTGGTCAATGCCTGAAATGAACGGAATAACATTATGCCGGAAAATTCATGACTCAAAGGACGCGGGATATGTCTACTTTATCTTTCTCACTGGCAAGGATAAAAAGGAAAATATAATCGAGGGACTGAATGCGGGCGCTGACGACTATATTCTGAAACCCTTTGACAGGGAAGAACTCGATGTCAGGGTCAGGGTGGGCGGTCGAATCCTCAGACTCGAACGAGAGCTTAATGAAAAAAATGAAAGGCTGCTCATATTAAATAAAAAACTTGAACACATCGCCCTTATAGACACTTTGCTGGAAATAGGCACCCGCCGCGCATTTTATGATTCCATAAAAAAGATGCATAAACATAGTTCCAGATATATGCAAAACTACGGCATAATTATGTGCGATGTGGACAACTTTAAATCCTATAATGATACATACGGCCACCTTGAGGGAGACCGTGTCCTTAAAAAAGTCGCAGATACCCTCAAGAATTCCCTTCGGGCATCAGATACTATTTTCAGGTTCGGCGGCGAAGAGATTGTCCTCCTTATGCCGGGCCAGGACCTGAGGGGCACGACTACCGCTGCTGAAAAACTGAGGAAAGCTGTTGAGTCTCTTCATATAGAGCACAAGGGATGCAGCAAGGGCATTTTAACCGCAAGTTTCGGCGTTGCATATTTTGAAAGCAGCGACAATAATAATGGCTGGGAAATTATTCTTGAACGGGCAGACGAGGCATTATATATAGCAAAGGCAAAGGGCAGAAACCGCGTAGCGCTCCCGAGCCTTGTCTTCTGAAGTTTGCAGATTTAACTTATCCGGGGTCTCGCGCCGAATTTGTAAAGTATATTTGCCATGACACAAAAGCCTGTGAAGGCGAATATGAGCAGGTTTACTCCCACAAGCCCTGTCAGGATAAGCCAGTATTTACTATGGACCGCGGCAAGCACAGTCCCTGTCAGAGTAAAAGCGCCCGCTAAAAGCCAGATAATCCTCTCGAGATACCATGTATCTTTTTTTGCTATATACATCGTTACTCCTCCTTACATATATATATTACAATCTAATTCAAGCTCTATTCCGGCAAGCTCCTGTCCCTTTTTTTATACTCATAATAAAGAACCGGCACAAGGGTCCTTGACAACAGGGTCGATGCCACCTCTCCGGCCATAAGCGATATGGCCATTCCTTGAAATATGGGATCAAAGAGGATGACGGACGAACCGACTACCACGGCTGATGCTGTCAGAAGCATCGGCCTGAACCTGATTATGCCAGCCTGTACAACCGCCTCCTTAAGCGGCATCCCCTCACTGATCTGCAATTCTATAAAGTCAACCAGAATAATAGAGTTTCTTATTACTATTCCGGCCCCTGCAATGAAACCGATCATTGAGGTTGCCGTAAAAAAAGCGCCCATAAGCGCATGCCCCGGCAGAATGCCCACCAGTGAAAGCGGGATTGGCGCGAGAATAACAATCGGTGTTACAAATGACCTGAACCAGCCTACGACCATTACATAAATTATTACCAGCACTGCGGCAAAGGCAAGCCCGAGGTCCCTGAACACTTCTAATGTAATATGCCATTCACCATCCCACTTCATAGAGTATTTATCTTCAAGCTGCGGCTGAGTGGTGTCATACTGTTTTAACTCATATCCTTCCGGAAGCCTGAGACCCTTAATCTTTTCCTTCATCTGCATGATGGCGTACACAGGACTCTCGGCCGTCCCGGCCATGTCGCCCGTTACATACACGACACTCTTGAGGTTTTTCCTGTATAACGTCTTGTCTTCGATTCCTTTTTCGACCCTGACGAGTTCGGAAAGAGATACGGGTCTTCCTGAAACCGACCTGAGACTTATCTCTTTCAAATCCGAGATACCGGTCCTCTCAGTCAAAGGCGCCCTCAGCATTATTTCAACAGGCTCCTTTGTATCTTCAACATGGAGAAGCCCTGCAGACATTCCACCGAGCGACAGCCTCAGCGTCTTTGATATTTCGTCCGTTGTAATGCCGTGATAAGCCGCCTTCTCCTTGTCGACCACAAAGGTTATCTTTTCCTGGTCATCCTCAACATACCAGTCTACATCCACAACTCCTTCCGTAGCTTCAAATATATCTTTTATCTCTTTGCTGATCTCTATCCGCCTCTTCACATCAGGACCGTATATCTCTGCAACGAGTGTGCTCAGCACCGGAGGCCCCGGAGGGACCTCCACTATCTTGATATTTGCATTGTACCTTCTGCCGATTTCCTGAATACCTGGCCTTATTCTTTTTGCGATATCATGGCTCTGGGCCTTTCTTTCATGTCTGGACACAAAGTTGACCTGGATGTCCGCGACATTACTTCCAGACCTCAAAAAGTAATGTCTGACAAGTCCGTTAAAATTAAACGGGGCTGAAGTGCCCACATAGAGCTGATAATCAGTCACTTCAGGGACTGTCTTGATGTACTCGCCTACCTCTCTCGATACCATAGCTGTCTGCTCAAGGGTCGTTCCCTCGGGCATGTCAATAACCACCTGAAGTTCGCTCTTGTTATCAAAAGGCAGCATCTTGACGGTCACCAGTTTGAAATAAACCAGTGTCATGGATCCGCCGAGTAGAAGGATCACCAGCAGAAAAGCGATGTTCCTTTTGAAACTGCTCTCGAGCAGCCCCCGCAGGTTTTTTTCATAAAGACTGTTAAAAAGGCTTAGCAGCCTGCCCTCCCCTTTTTCTTCTCCCGGCGCATGTTTCGCGGTTTTTTTCAGAACGATGAAACTCAACCAGGGGCTGATAATAAATGCTATAAGCAGGGATATCAGCATCGCAGCAGATGCGCCGATCGGTATCGGGCGCATATAGGGACCCATAAGTCCGGACACAAACGCCATGGGCAGAAGCGCTGCAATAACGGTAAATGTGGCCAGTATGGTCGGATTGCCGACTTCATCGACCGCCCGCACCGCGATGTCAGCAGACACACCTTTCATTTTAAAATGACGGTGTATGTTCTCAACTACGACGATGGCATCGTCAACGAGAATACCTATTGAGAATATGAGGGCAAACAGGGTGACCCTGTTTAATGTATAGCCATACATATAATTTACAAGTATGGTAAGCGCAAGTGTCACAGGTACAGCTACTCCCACAATAATTGACTCTCTCCATCCCAGTGCAAGCGCTATGAGGATCGTAACGGAGATGGCGGCAATTAACATATGTTCAAGGAGTCCGTCAGACTTCTCTTTTGCCGTGTCTCCATAATTCCTTGTTACAGTCACTTCTACTTCCCCGGGGATCAGAACACCTTTGAGTTTCTCTAATTTTTCAAGAGACCTGTCAGCCAGAAGCGTGGCGTTTGTTCCTTTTTTCTTTGCAACAGCTATAGTCACGGCATCATACATGCCGCTCTTTCTTTCCTCTGAGGCAGGGCCGAAACCGGTCAGAACATAGTTTGAGGGCTCCTCAGCGCCGTCAATGATTTCAGCCACATTTTTAAGATAGACCGGTCTGCCGCTATAAATTCCGGCAACTACATTACCGACGTCTTCAGCGCTGCTGAAAAAAATGCCGGTTTCAACAATAAACTCTTTGTTCCCTGTGGCGAGCGTTCCTGAAGGGAGAGAAGCATTTGCTCCCTGCAGCGTTTGAAGTATACGCAGGGGAGATATATTGTAGGCCTTTAACCTTGAGGGCTGGAGATCAACCTTCAGCTGTCTCTTCTGCCCCCCGATTATATCGATGCCGGACACGTCCGGGTCTTTTTTTAATTCCCCGGCAACTTCCGCTGCTACACGACGAAGCTCACCCCCGTTGTAATGTTCAC
>JAJRVB010000105.1 GCA_024277515.1 Nitrospirota bacterium
ATCGTCCTGCATGGCCTGGACCTGAACATCGGGATTGAAATTCAGCTCCCTCCTGATTTCGAGTCTTCCTGTATTTATTTCACGCAGCCGTAACTGTATGATGCGCAGGGCGCTTCTATAGACGGATATCGCCCTGTCCGGGTCATTATTATAAGAATAGGCATCGCCGAGACTCGAATATACGTCGAAATAATAAAAAATGTCCCCTTTTTCATTGGCCGCTTTTTCGAGAGCTGATGCGGCCTTACTGTAGTTATGTCTGTCGAGGTAATACTTCCCTCTCTCAAGCGGTGTCATGGCAAGGGTGCAGCCGGTAATCAGGAAGGTGATAATTATTGACAGACTTAGAAGCCTTCTGCCCATATGTTATCCTTGCTGTATTCCCCTCTTTGGTAAAGTCGAGTCGACCCATCGATGAGACCCGATTCGGGAGGGGTTAGGGGAGATTTTTTCAAAGAAATTATTCATGTTAATTATCCTCAGAACTGGTCAGGGAGCATGTGACGGATAATCTTGCCTTCCACCATATAGACGACCGTCTCTGCAATGTTTGTGGCATGGTCACCGATCCTCTCCAGATATTTTGATACATACGTTATTTTCACGGCACGGGATGTGGTTGACGGGTCCTGAGTCATAATGAGCATCAAATCTTTCCATACGGTTTCATTCAGGTCATCAACGGAATCATCCCGCATGATCACGTCCTTTGCAAGTGTAACATCTTCATTAACAAATGCATCAATCGTGTCACGCACCATGCCCTGCACGATCCGTGACATCCGCGGGATGTCAACGTACGGCTTCAGCTCGGGTTCCAGGTTCAGTTCCATGGCACGCTCCGCAATATTGACGGCATTGTCCCCGATCCTCTCAAGGTCGGTGGTGATCTTCATTGCTGTGGTGATCAGCCTGAGGTCTTTTCCCATGGGCTGTTTCAGGGCAAGCAGCCGTATGCATTCTTCGTCGATCGCTACGTCAAAGGCATTTATCTGATGGTCTTCCCTTATTACTTTTTCTGCTACGTTTGCTTTCCTTGCCACAAGTGATTCCACAGAACTCTTAATGGCGGCTTCCACAAGGGCCGCCATTTTGAGCAGTAGTTCATTCAGATTAGTCAATTCTTCGCTTCGTACGGTCATTAGTTTCCCCCTGAAGCCGTGATCCGTGGTCGGTAAAAAAACGGAACACGGGACCCGGTAAACGGAGCACGGTTTTCTATGTTAATATAACTCATGTAAGCCCCCTTTTTATCCATAACGCCCGGTGATATAGTCCTGTGTCAACTTATGTTCGGGATTCACAAATATAGTGTTCGTATCATCTACTTCAACGAGATTGCCCAGGTGGAAAAATGCCGTGCGCTGTGATACACGAGCGGCCTGCTGCATGGAGTGAGTAACGATAATAATTGTGAAGTTCCGCCTCAGCTCATCGATCAGTTCCTCGATCTTTGCCGTTGCGATGGGGTCAAGGGCTGAACAGGGCTCATCCATCAGGATCACCTCCGGCTGGACCGAAATGGCACGGGCAATGCATAGCCTCTGCTGCTGGCCCCCGGACAGTCCTGTCCCTGGATGGTCAAGCTGGTCTTTGACTTCACTGAATAGGCCCGCCTTTTCAAGGCTTGTAATGACTATCTCGTCGAGTTCGGACTTGTTTCGGGCAAGCCCGTGGATCCGGGGCCCGTATGCCACATTCTCGAATATTGACTTTGGAAAAGGGTTCGGCTTCTGAAACACCATCCCGATACGCGCGCGCAGCAAGACAGGGTCCACATTCCTGTCGTAAATGTCTTCCCTGTCCAGGGTAATTTCACCTTCGACCCTGCATGACTTGATTGTATCATTCATCCGGTTGATACACCGGAGAAAGGTGGACTTGCCGCACCCCGAGGGACCGATAAAAGCCGTTACCTCCTGTTCCGCAATATCAACGCTCACTTCTCTGATGGCCCTCTTTTCGCCGTAATAAACATTTACATTACGGCAGGATATCTTGACGCGCTCGTCATCCGCCAGCAGGGGCTTGCCGATTGTCCTGACGATATCGTCCCGTGATCTTACCATCTCCTTTTTACCACCTCCGCTCAAACCTCTTACGCAGAATCACCGCCGCAGCGTTCATGATTAACAGGAATGCCAGCAGTATCATGATGGCAGCGGATGTACGTTCCATAAATGCCCTTTCAGGACTGTCGGCCCAGAGATATATTTGTACCGGAAGTACGGTAGCCTTGTCAAATATACCGGCCGGGATATCAACGATAAAGGCGACCATGCCGATCATGAGCAGAGGGGCTGTCTCCCCCAGCGCTCTCGCCATTCCTATTATGGTGCCTGTGAGCATACCGGGAAGCGCGAGTGGCAGCACATGGTGCATCACGGCCTGCATTTTTGATGCTCCCACGCCCAGGGCGCCTTCCCGGATTGAAGGCGGAACAGCCAGGAGTGAAGCACGGGAAGCAATGATTATGGTCGGCAGTGTCATGAATGTGAGGACCAGCCCGCCAACGATCGGCGCTGACCGTGGCAGTCCGAAAAAATTAAGAAATACGGCGAGGCCGAGCAGACCGAACACGATTGAAGGCACAGCCGCAAGGTTATTGATGTTAACTTCGAGGATGTCAGTCCAGATATTTTTAGGTGCAAATTCCTCAAGATAGATTGCGGTTGCCACTCCGAGGGGGAACGACAGAACCAGTGTCACAAACATGGTATAAAAAGAACCCACCGCTGCCCCCCATATACCTGCGAGTTCCGGTTCACGCGAGTCGCCGCTCGTAAAGAGGGTCCTGTTAAAACGCTTCTCAATCGCCCCGCCGGCACTCAACTCCTTGATCCATGCAAGCTTATAGTCCTTGATCCTGCCTCCCCCTTTTTCGCCGGCCTTTATGTGTCCCTTGACATACATGTCAATATCGTCGTCAGCAGGCATCCATACCGTCTTTGTTGAGCCGATAATCCCGGGATTGTTCATGACCATGTCCCTGAGCTGAAACGAGGCACCTGAACTGACGAGAGAATAGAGGTCGCGTTTCTGCCGCCTTTTCCTCACATCCGGGAATTTTTTTCGCAATGACTTTTTTACAAGTCCTGCAAAATCCGCCTGAGAGAAGACTTCAGGGTCTCCGCTCCTCTCGGGATCTATTACTTCCTGATCAAAGTGTATGTCGAGACGGACAAATGTCTGCTGAAACGCGGAATAGCCTGATCCCACTATTGTGATAAACAGTATTGCCAGCATTGATAATGCGGTAAGAATGGCGGTGACGCCCGCGGCCCTGAACGCCTTTTCTTTTGCATAACGTATTTTCAGCCTTGACTTTATCAGGTTCAGCCGGGCTTCATGGTCCTGTTTATTCATACTCCTCCCTGTACCGCCTCACGACATACAACGCAATGACATTCAGGCATAGTGTGATGACAAACAGTACCAGGCCGAGCGCAAAGGCTGCGAGTGTCTTGGGGCTGTCGAATTCCTGGTCCCCGATCAGCAGGGTCACGATCTGTACGGTAAAGGTGGTGACCGCCTCGAAAGGATTTGCCGTAAGTTTTGCGGTGAGCCCGGCTGCCATGACCACGATCATTGTTTCACCGACCGCCCTGGAGACCCCCAGGAGGATGCTCCCGACGATGCCCGGAAGGGCGGCCGGGAGTACTACCCTGACGACCGTCTCGGAACGGGTGGCCCCGATGCTCAGGGAGGCGTCACGGAGCTCCTGCGGAACGGCATTGATTACGTCGTCCGACAGAGAGGATATAAACGGTATGATCATGATGCCCATGACGAGACCCGCAGCAAGGGCGCTCTCTGAAGAGACATCTATGCCGAACCGGCCGCCCATCTCCCTTATAAAGGGGGCCACTGTGAGCGCCGCAAAAAAACCATACACAACCGTTGGAATGCCCGCAAGGATTTCGAGCAGGGGCTTGACCACTGTCCGTATCTTGTCTGACGCATACTCGGACATGTACACTGCTGACATCAGGCCTGTGGGCACTGCGACCAGCATGGCGATAAGCGATATCATAAGCGTTCCGGCTAACAGGGGGACTATTCCGAAAGAACCCGAGGCACCCACCTGGTCGGGACGGATGGCTATCTGGGGGCTCCATTTCAGACCGAAGAGAAAATCGGTAACCGGTATCTGGTTGAAAAAGCGTATTGACTCAAACAGGACCGACAGGACTATCCCTATTGTGGTAACTATGGCAACAGCTGAACAGAGCAGCATCAGCGCCTGCATGGTGCGTTCCACTTTTATGCGGGCGCGCATATCCGGCCGAATATATCTCATGCCCATTGCCAGACCGCCCGCGCAGACGGTCATCAATAATGCTGCAAGCGCAAGGAACCCGGTCCCTTTCAGCTGGTTGTAATGCCCTGCTGCAGCGAGCAGGAACTCATCCGGGGCATCGCTTACGATGATCCCTCCGGCAATATTTATGATGTCATTTAACACAAGGGAGAGCTGCTCCTGCGGCAGGGACTGAATTTCAGGAGGGAGCGCGGATATTACCAGGGACTCAATAGCTGAAGACTGGAGGGTAATCCAGAGGCCCAGAATAATTACCGCAGGCACGCTGCACCACAGGGCCACGTACATTCCATAGTGGCCCGGTAATGAGTGGAGCCTGCGGATTTCCTGCTTGACCAGCCTGGATGAACGCTGCCTGCCAAGGTAATAGCCAATCGCTGAAAGCAGGGTGATAAGTATTAATAAATATGCGTATTGCATAAGCAAAAAGGACTTTCCTTCTGTAATCCTACAGAACCAGGTTTGTAAGTTTTTTTCCGTCTCTGCGGAATTTCAGTCTTTCATCTTCGGGCATGGGGATGAGACCCTTGTCAATCAGGTAGCCTTCTTCTCCGGATGCCTTTTCACTCGTGAACTCCCTGATGAATTCTTTTATACCGGGGATCATCCCTGCATGCGCCCTCTTCACGTAAAAGTAAAGAGGTCTTGACACAGGATAGCTGCCGTCTGCGATATTCTCAAATGTGGGTTCCACACCGTCTACAATACTGCCCTGAATCCTGTCTTCGTTCTGGTCCAGGAATGAAAATCCGAAGATGCCGAATGCATCGGGATTGGCCTCGAGTTTCCGGATGATGAGAACGTCGTTTTCCCCCGCCTCTATATACGCGCCGTCTTCACGAACCGCATGGCAGATCGCCCTGTATTTTTTCCTGTCCTTTTTCTTCATCTCTTTTATCCATTTGAATGTCTTGCAGCCGCCCTCGAGCGCCAGCTCTGCAAAGGCGTCCCGTGTCCCTGATGTTGGAGGAGGACCAAGGACTTCTATCCTGATGTCCGGGAAGGCGGGATTGACGTCCTTCCAGGTCCTGTTCGGGTTCGGTTTGAGTGACTCGCCCACGCCGGATGGAATGTCTTTTGCCAGGGCGAGATAGAGCTCTCTGCGGCTGACCTTCATTCTCCGGGACTTCCTGGAATTCGCAATGACTATCCCGTCATAGCCGATCTTGATCTCTGTGATATCTTTCACGCCATGTTTTGCGCAGTTACTCACTTCAGATTTCTTGATGCGGCGTGATGTGTTCACGATGTCCGGGTACGATATCCCTATGCCGGAGCAGAAGAGTTTCAGGCCACCGCCTGATCCTGTTGCCTCTACCTTGGGCGTTTTGAACTTTGTGGTCTTGCCGAACTGCTCGGCAACGACCGTTGCGAATGGATAAACGGTTGAAGACCCGACAATGCTGATATAGTCGCGTCCGGCAGCCTCTGATGGCGCGCTGTATATGGAAACCAGAAGCGCTGCCGAGACGGCTGTTGCCATTAATATTTTAATGGTGTTTGTCATACTGATAAAACCTCCTTTTATGAAGAAATGAAATTGAATACCCCGTTTTGTAAACGGGGATGAAAAGTTTTCCTTTCAAGTCTCCCCCTTTGGAAAAGGTCGGTTCGACTCGACTTTGCCAAAGAGGGGGACACAGACTGACTATTTAGAGTTGAGTATATTATAAATATGAAATGTTACAGGAATATTACAGGTGCATTAAATGTGTGGTTAGCTTTGCGGACTTAATAATAAACCTTTACGGTCGTTCCCCTGCCTTCTTCACTCTCTATTTTCATGTCCCACCCATGGGCCCTCACAAGGTGTTTGACAATGGCGAGACCGAGACCTGTCCCGCCGAGTTCACGCGAACGGGAGGGGTCAACCCTGAAGAACCTTTCACCAACCCTGGAAAGATATTTCTCCGGAATGCCTGGTCCCGAATCTCTTACATAAAAAAAGCCTTTCCCGCCCTCTTGTGACAAGCCTATCTCTACTTCTCCCTTTTCCGTAAACTTTACCGCATTATCAACAAGATTCAGCAATATCTGCTCAGTCCTGTCCCTGTCGGCATTAATAAACACATTGCCCTGGCCGGTGTTTTTAGTGATGCGGAGATCTTTTTTTGCCGCATGAATCAGGACGGTATTCATTACACTCTCAATTATGTCCACCAGATTCACTTCTGTTTTGACAATTGAAATCACGCCCAGCTCCAGCCTGGATATGGTCAGCAGGTCCTCCAGCAGCCGGTTGAGGCGCGAACTGTGATCTTTTATGGTATGCAGGAATTTTTCGGCGTTTTCCCGGTCATATAGGGCGCCGTCTATAAGGGTCTCCGCAAATCCCTGTATGGCCGTCACCGGTGTTTTTATTTCATGGGACACATTCGCCACAAAATCTTTTCTCATCTGCTCCAGTTTTTTCATCTGTGTTGTGTCATGGAATATTGCAATGAAGCCCGCTAACTCCCCCACCTGATAATAGAGGGGAGATACGCGCACGAAGAGATACTTTTCCTCCGGGACATCAATGACAATCTCTGTAGAGCCGGACATGCGGGCCTGCTTTACCTCATCAATGAGATGCATGAATGCGGGGCTTCTCACCACCTCAAGAAATGGACGCCCTTCTATTGGACCATGTGCAAAGAGGTCACGGGCGGTATTATTTGAAAGTTCAACGGTGCCATGCATATTTATAAGGAGCAGCGCATCAGGGATGCTTTTGAGTATGACATTCAGCCGCTCTGCTTCCTCATCTTTCGTCCGTATGCTTTTCTCGAGTTCAGCGGCCATGTTGTGCATATTACGGGCCAGCTCGGTGAATTCACCCGCCCCTTCCATATACAGTTTTTTTCTGAAGAGGCCGTGGGCGATCGCGTCTGCATAGTCTGAAACACGGATGACAAATTTCCTGATTCTTTCAGTCTGCCAGATCAGGATAATGCCGAATGACAAAAACGCAAGGATGACCGTAAGGTTGATCCTTAACCTGAGGCTGTTGATGGATTTGTTGATGCGCGTTAGCGGGACCGCCAGCCTGATAAATCCTGTATGCTTCCCGTGCTCTTCAATTTTGCGCGCGCTATACAGGAGATCATGTTGCAGCGTGCTGCTGAATCGTATGGCTGAACCAACAGGGGCGGTGAGCGCCTGCTGGATCTCGGGCCTGCCTGAATGATTGTCCATGGTCGGGACATCCTGGTCTGAATCTCCCAGCACCCTGCCCCCTGTGTCTATGATGGTGACCCTTGCCAAGGTCTTTTCTTTTATGTCCCTGCAGAACGTGTCAATATTTATATCTGATATGCCCTGGAATGCATAAGCGGCAACAGAGGTCTGGATTGCAAGGCTTTTTTTCAGATTATCAATATAACTGTTTCTGATAACACTCGAAAGATAAACATTGATCACGGAAACGGATATGATCAGTACTGCGGCGTAAATAATAAATGTACGTCTGAATATCCTGCGTTTCATAATTCTCCGTCCACAAAATAACCAATGCCCCTTCTTGTCTTTACATATACGGGATGAGCAGGGTCATCTTCGATCTGTGCCCGCAATCTCCGGACATGAACATCAACTGTCCTCGGTTCCACAAAGGCGTCGTCTTTCCAGACGGCATTGAGCAGCATATCGCGGTTAAAGACGCGCCCTTTTTTTTGAACCAGATAAAGCAGGAGCTTATATTCGGTTGCACTCAGCCTGATGAGTGCGCCGCGTTTTTTTACCTGATATGTATCAGTATTAATCTCGATATCCGCGATGGTAATAATTTTGTCTCTTGGAGGCCTTTCCCGGCTTCTTCGCAGGACAGCCCTTACCCTGGCGATTAGTTCACGCGGGCTGAAGGGCTTGGTAATGTAATCATCCGCCCCCATCTCGAGGCCGAGCACTTTATCAACCTCCTCGCTTTTTGCGGTGAGCATAATAATGGGAATGACGCCTGTTTTGTCCGAAGCCTTCAGCATTTTACAGAGTTCCATCCCCTGGATGCCGGGCAGCATAAGGTCGAGGATCAGGAGGTCGTACTCATGGCGTTTAATTAACCGTAATGCCTCTTCCCCGTTTGTTGAAGTCGTTATGGAAAAGCCGTCCTTTTGGAGATTGTATGATACGAGTTCGAGGATGTCTCTTTCATCATCAACGACCAATATATGATCTTTCATATAACAGGATCAAAAAAAGGTTTTAAACCGTCAGCCCCTTTGCTGTCCGCAATCATGCGTGATCATGCTTACAATGTAACACCGGCCGGCGGGACAAAGGTCCGCGCGGCAAGCTCCTTGTCAATCATAAACAGGCCGCCGGGGTTGTCCTGGTTGAGCTTCAGGCTCTGGATCACCTCATCGGCTGACTCCTCTTCCTCGACCTGTTCATCAACAAACCACTTCAGAAAGCTGCCTGTTGCATGGTCCCTGATTTCGAGGGCAAGGTCCAGAAGGGCGTTGATTTTGCCGGTGACCACCTGCTCGTGCTCAAGGACATTCTCAAAGGCTGCCAGCGGAGTTTCCCATTCTGAAGGAGGGGCCTTTATGTCCGACAATACGACCCTGCCTCCGCGGGAGGTAAGAAAGTCATAAAATTTCTTTGTATGAGCCTGTTCCTCCATCGCCTGCACCCGCATCCAGCTCGAACAACCCTTCAGGTTTATAGAATCAAAATATGCGGCCATAGAAAAATAGAGATATGATGAATAGAGTTCCCAGTTCATCTGCTCATTAATTGCGGCTTCCATCTTTTTGTCTATCATGCTGCCCCTCCGTTGATTTTAGATATTTTCACAAGATGTTCGTTTTATCCTGAAAACGGATATCAGCCACTGATCAAGTCTCCCCCTTTGGAAAAGGGGGGAATACAGATTGAATTGATGAACAGGATTTACGGGATTTTTTCTTTTGTCTTTCTATCCTGTGTATCCTGTAAATCCTGTCAAGAGATATAATCCATCACAATCCGTGGCCAAATGCTTTTTACAGGTTTATTGATAATAATTTGTTCTGAGAAAATAATAGCACACAAATACACTTTCTGCTATTTACTCTTTACGTCTATATAGAATTTCGTTAAAATATAACATCTTTATTTAGCAGGGGACGGGAGAAGTTATTTTATTAAGATAAATCAATAACGTTAATGCGCGCATCAGGCATTGACAAAAGTTAAC
>JAJRVB010000106.1 GCA_024277515.1 Nitrospirota bacterium
ATTCGACTCTGACCAGCAGGCCGGCGGGAAGTCTCTCTATAAGTTCGTTGAGGGCCGTGAGCAAGGACTCCTCCGACTTGGTTTCCGCTGTTATGATTATCCGGTAATCAGGCTCTCCGAGTACCGGATATGAACCAAAGGACACATCCCTGTGCCTGTCCGCAATGCTTCGTAAAATCTCCGCAATGATCGATTCGTTACAATTCAGATAAATCCTCCTGAGAAAAAAAACAGAGGACCTGAATTTCTCGCTGATTATCCCGAATTTATTACGCATATACTCGGGTATTCCGGGAAAGATAAATATGTTCCTGAAAGATACGACTGGAAACCTCATGTTCCCATGAAAGTCAATCACACTTCCTTCAGGGACCTTTGTCATTTTCAGTACCGAGCTGTTCATCATATCCTTGTAGCGCTCATTCAGTATGTTTCTGATTCCCTCATGCTCCACGAGACTGACATCAAAACCCCTTGCTATCCCTTCCATGGTCACGTCATCATGGGTCGGTCCCACACCGCCTGATGTAAAGACATAATCATATGCCGCTGAAAATTCAAACACTTCCCTTCCTATGATCTCGATTTCATCCGGGATAACGGATATGCGCCTCACCTCAACTCCAAGTTCGCGAAGCTCGGACACGAGATAAAAAGAGTTTATGTCCTTTACCTTGCCTGAAAGTATTTCATTCCCGATAATGATTATTCCGGCTGTCTTTGATGTATGCATAACGATACTTTATCAAAATTCAGCCAATAATTCTCTAATAAATATTCACTAAAGGTATATATATATAATGTCGATTAAATAGGCAGTCCTTAATGACTTTTAAAGAACGGCTGCTTCATCGGGGGCGCCCGAACACCGGCTGTCCGGAACAATACGGGAAATCCGGGCTGGATTTTCCTTTGTAATTATGACAGGTCCTGTTGCAGGATAACCATATTACTCTGAAATGACACATAATCGTGCACTTATGATTAAATCATCAAAATCGAGCATAAGGAAGAAACTCCTCTTCGCCTTCTTTATTGTACTGGCAATCAGCGGAATTATTATTAATATTATTTTCGTGAATGTTATTCATCGGACCCTGTCGGCAGAAGGGCTTGCCCATGATATCATACTGAATGTAAGCAGACATTTTACAGTAATAGGCGCCGTTGTTACCATAGCCGGGATACTGATTGTGCTGTTAATCGCCCTTTTCATTTCCGACAAAATCACCCGGCCGATAAAAAAGTTGACTGAAGGCATGCTTGACATTGGAAACGGGAAACTGGACATACGCATTGATCTGTCAGGAAATGATGAAATAGGACAGCTGGCCGACGGATTCAATTTAATGGCTGCGCAGATAAATGATTCAATGCGTATGCTCAAGACATCAAAGGAATATACTGACAATATTGTTCGCTCGGTCCCGTCAATCCTGATTGTATTGAGCAACCGCCTGAACGTACTTTCAACAAATACCGCACTTGAAAGACTGCAGGAGCAATACCCCGGACTCTCGATTTCCCAGTTTACCTCGCTTCTCAATGATGAAATCCTGAGAAATCTCGAGAATGGGGAACCGAGTAAAAAAGAAATCAGCCTTATCCCGGAAGGAACCGATGTGAGCATAATCTTTTCCGCCACTGTCTCCGGTATAGGTGACATCGCCGGCCATGAAGATGAGGAGAAGGCATCCGTCCTCCTGACCATTACAAACGTAACAGAAAGCAGAAAAATGAAAGAGATGGTCCTTCAGTCGAGACAGGACTGGGAAGACACATTTAACACAATACCGGATATGATCACTATCCATGACAAGGACTACAATGTCCTTCTGGCAAACAGGGCAGCGAAGGAAATGCTCAAGATACCGGCAGAAACTTTCAGAAAGATGAACAAGTGCTATGAACTCTATCACGGCACTCAACAGGCCCCGGATGGATGCCCGAGCTGCAACTGCCTTGAGTCGGGTGAACAGTCCACATTTGAAATCTATGAACCGCATCTGGGAAGGTATGTTGAAATCCGCTCTATTCCTCGATTCGGCAGAGAGAATGAACTGATCGGGCTGATACATATAGTCAGGGACATCTCGCTCCGCAAAAAGATTGAGGATGAGCACAACAAGCTGATGATAGCCATTACAAAGGCAAAAATGGAATGGGAAATGACGTTCGACAGTGTAATGGAATATATCATTCTTATAGACAGTGAGTTACGCATCACCCGCTGCAATAAAAGCTTTGCCGGTTACGTAAAACAGCCGGCAAGCAGTGTAATAGATAACCACTGTTATGATTTCTTTCATTGCTCAAACTTACAGATTGAAGACTGCAGAAACCGCATGGGCTGCGGTCGGGAACTGACAGCCAAAAACGAGCTTGAAACAGAGAACGGCCGCTGGCTCTACATCAGCCACCGTCCCATCCAGGATGAAAGAGAAAAACTCCTGAAATCAGTGATTATCGCGACTGACATTACGGAACTCAAGCATGCCCAGAAGAGGATAAAGGTTTCGGAGAATGAACTCAAAAAGAAGGTGAATGATCTCGAGAAATTCTACGACATGGCCGTCGGCAGGGAAGTAAGGATGAAAGAGCTAAAAAAGGAAATCAAACGATTAAACAGAAAACTTGCTGATTATGAAGAAATCCATATTGCTCAGTAACAGGGCTGAACACTGCGCCTCACTCGCAGAGTATGCAGAGAACTGGCGGGTACTGCTCGATACGCTTCCATATCCGGTAATGGTGGTGGGGACTGATTTTCATGTAGTCATGCTCAATAATGCAGCGAAAAATTTAATGGGACAGCCTGATATATCCCTGAACTCCGAGTGCTTCAGACTTCTTCACAATATTGACAACCACATTCCGGACTGCCCCATGGTGAGGACCCTGAAAAGCGGCATGAGCGAACAGGCCGAAATATATGAACCCCACCTCGGGAAATTTCTCCTTGTTAATACATCCCCTGTCATAATAGACGATCGCATGGAAGGAGTCATCCATACTATTCTGGACATCACATCGCAAAAAGAAAACGAACGCGGCAGCGATGAATTAATAGAGATATACGCCGGTTCAATAAACGAACTCAAGTCAAGGGAGACAGGCGCTCAGAGGGGTCGTGAAGCCTTTCTCAACATGCTGGAAGACATCAGCGAGTCATACAAGGACCTTGAGGAACTCTTCCTGAAACTTATACTGGTGATGGTAAACGCACTCGATGCAAAGAGCCCCTGGACCAAGGGCCACTCTGAAAGGGTCTCTTTATATGCCGAGCAGATCGCAAAGGAACTGCTTATCGATGCGGATGAGATCAAGGACATTAAACTCGCGGGACTGCTTCATGATATCGGCAAGATCGGGACCTACGACTACCTCCTGGACAAACCCGGACGGCTCACAAGGGAGGAGTTTGAGATCGTAAAGAAGCATCCTGAACAGGGCGCCGACATTCTCAGGGAGATAAAACAGCTGAGGGAGATAATTCCGTATATCAAATACCACCATGAAAAGCTGGACGGAAACGGATATCCCCTGAAATTAAAGGGAAAGGAAATCCCTCTGGGCGCAAGGATCCTGCATGTGGCCGACTCCTTTGACTCAATGACGTCCGACAGACCGTACCGGCCTGCTCCAGGGATCGAGTACGCGTTGAGCGAGATGAAAAAATTCAAGGGGACACAATTTGATCACAATGTAGTAGAGGCATTCATGAAAGTGCTCGAAAATTCGGACGAGTGGGACACTGATTCATATTCGGAATAACTTTAAGCGCCCCTTTTTGCGGACACAGCCTTAAATACCCTTATCCCATCCTTCATGAATAGTTATGTATAATGTATTAAGCACGATTCCCATTGCGGAATAATCATCAGGCACTGTTTAAAAAAGATCGATGAAATATATTGCGCTGATTTTAACATGCTTCATTATTCTCTCCGGCAGCGTGACCGCCTCGGATACACTGACTGTCCTGCGGGCTGCCAGAAAGGTCGTTCTCACCGGTTACACAAGGCACGTGACGACCCGGACGGTCTCTGCTGAAATATCCGGTAAGGTATCAAAAGTCAATTATGATATCGGGGGGCAGGTCGGCAGTGAGCCGTTTATCGAACTCGATACTACTTTTATCAAATATCAGATCAGGATTGCGGAGCAGTCCCTTGACCTGGCAGAGGTGTCTGTCAAACAGGCCCGGGCACGCGCTGCATACCTCAGGAAGGAGGCATCAAGGATTGAAAGCCTGAGAAAGGAAGACATGGTATCGGAATCCCGCAGAGATGCAATTATCAGGGACCTGAATCTGGCCGTGCTTGATCTTGAAGCGGCCTTAAGTGAGAGGACCGTTTTAAAGACTGAACTGGATGAATTACTTGAGCGCAGAAGGAGACACAGTATATACGCGCCCCGCGGATGGATCGTTACCGGCCGCAATGTGGAAGAGACTGAAAATGTCCGGCAGGGGGTACCGTTAGCGAGGGTATCAGACTATAGTGAACTCGTAGTGCCGCTTTATGTTTCTCCTGAGGAACTTGCGGCGATAAGGTCTTTGCCCGCTGTATTCAATGCGGAACTCGAAGGCGCCCCGGTAACCGCTTCCATTAAATGGGTCAATCCTGAATTTGTCGAAAAGACGAGGAAACTCGGCATCAAGTTGATTATCAGAAAATACAACGGCATAAAGATCGGCGGACTAAAGCTTTCCCTGCCTGTTCATCTGAAAACAGAGGGGCTGTATATTCCGGGCGCGGCTGTTTCGATGCGGTATGAAAATCCGACGGTAACGCTGAAAGATACCGGGGAAAAGGTTCGGCTGATCATACTCGGCAGCGCCGGTGATTATCTTATTGCAGCTGATGATGTCCGTCTTTCACCCGGCACCGTACTGATACCCGCAGCAGAGAAATAACAGCAGCCGGCATACAACAGGGGGAGACAGTTGAAATCCATAGTCCGCTTTTCCCTTAAACAGAACGTATTTATTAATGTCATTTTTGTGTTCCTGATCGTTGCGGGACTCTACTCTCTTTTCACCACGCCTGTGGAAAACCTGCCCCCGGTCGATATGGGCAGGGTCATTATCAGTACGGTTTATTACGGGGCATCGGCCCGGGACGTTGAAAAACTCGTTACCAAAGAGATTGAAGACGCCCTTGACGGACTCGAAAACATAGAGTATATTTCTTCCAAATCACTCAGAAATTCATCCATTATAGATGTCAAGTTCATCGATGACTCCGACTATCAGTCGCTGTATGATGAATTGCGTTTCAGGGTACTGAATATCAAGGATGAACTCCCGCCTGAGGTTGATGATCCTGCCTATTTCTATATAGACACACAGATATGGATGCCCGTTATCACTGTAGACATAGCGGGGAACATACCAAACAAAAGCCTTAAACTCCTCGCCGAAAAACTGAAGACGGATTTTTTAAATATTGAGGACGTAAGAGAGATTGATATTGCGGGGGAGCACAGAAGAGAATTTCATGTTTCCCTGGATCCTGAGAAACTGAGGAGATACGGGGTAACATTTGACAGGGTTGCCGAAGTAATTACCTCTGACAACACAAAAATTCCGGCCGGCCGATTCAGAAGTGGAGACATGGAATACATGCTTGAGGCAGGCAGCAGACTGTCGTCTCAGGACCAGATACTGAATGTCATAGTAAGGCGTGACGGTGACAGCAGCTTTATACGTGTCAAAGACCTCGTAACAACGGCACGGAAGAGCCATCGGGACCCTGACCTCATATATTCAGTTGACGGCAAAAACGCAGTCAGCCTCATGGTCAAGAAGGAAGACAACGGCAATTCCATACGCATAGCGGAGGCTGTCAGGAAACTTTCAGACAGATTTGAAGATCTGCATAAAAAAGACGGCATATCAATTAAATACACATGGGATTCAACCATCGAAATAAATGATTCCATCAGGACACTCAGCGGCAACCTCCTGCTCGGGGTCTTCTTTGTCATTTTGCTCCTCTGGCTTACCCTCGGATTCAGAAATGCGATGCTGACCGCCATCGGCCTCCCCTTTGCGTTTCTCTGTGTCGCCATTATCATGCGTTTCACCGACGTCTCGATAAACACGATAAGCATATTTTCATTTGTACTCGTATCAGGGATAATCGTGGACGATGCGGTCATAATTCTCGAAAATGTATACCGCCATCTGCAGACCGGGAAGCCGGTCAGGGATTCAATCATTGACGGGGTCTCGGAAGTCATGATGCCGGTAGTCAGTTCGGCATTGACAACAATTGTCGCCTTTGTGCCGATGCTCATCATGACGGGAAGCACGGGTGAATTTTTCTCTGTCATACCAAAGGCGGTCTCCTTTGCGCTTGCAGCTTCCCTCTTTGAAGCGCTCCTTGTACTTCCGGTCCATTTACTCGAATGGGGACCGAGGAAGACTCCCCATTCCATGGCCAACGGGAAAAACCGGTCGCATCATCTCGGGTCAGGAATATTCGCCCCCTTCTGGAAATCCTACAGAAAGGTCCTTGACACATTCCTTGCGCATAAAGCCATAACACTTTCGACCCTTTTTGCCGCCTTTGTCATTGCGGTGCTGATCCTTGTTCTCTCCGTAACCGGTATTGTGCCGCTCATAAAGGTGGAATTTTTTCCGACAAGTTTTTTCAGATACCACATCCCGGTGGAACTCCCGCGCGGGACATCAATCGAAACTACCGACAGTGTGGTGAGGGACATGTCCGGGTATATTCTCTCCCTTGGCCGCGGTCAGTCGCATGCAGCGGCAGGCACGGCGGGACGGTATGAAGATGAGGATTACACCATGCACCGCGGACACAACTTTGGACAGGTCGTTGTGACCCTGCCTGAAGAAGCGGAGCGGGCGTTTCCGGACAATCCCGGTAATGATATAGAACTTCACCTTGAATATATACGCGCGAAGCTGGATGAATATACCGCAAAAAAAGCGCAAGGCCCGGACCCGAAGATTTCCTTCAGGGTCTTTCCTGAAAACACGGGGCCTCCTGTTGGAAAGGCCGTTAACATCAGGGTGCTCGGAAACACTATGGACCAGGCGCTTGAAGCCGCGGACGACATCATCGGGTATCTTCGTTCCGGGAATGAGTTTACAGATCTGCTGGATCTGAGCGATAACAGGCCGGTTGATCAGACTGTCGTAAAATACCTGCCGCGGCAGGAGGCAGCCTTTGAGTACGGCCTTTCTCCCGGTGATATAACCGGAATTGTGGCAGGCACGCTGAACGGCCGCTTTGCAGGAAAGTTCAGGACACCTGATGAGGAAATTGACCTGCTCGTCCGTCTCGCCAAAAAAGACGATAAAGGCAACTTCAGCCATGCCGGGATTTCAGAGCCTGCGGACATCATGGATGTGCCTGTAATTGAGCACAGTTCGGCCCCGGTGCTTTTACGGGACCTTGTTAATATGAAATATACTCTTGAGCCGGACATCAAAATGAGATATAACGGCAAACCCGCGGTGACCGTGACCGCGGACATCAGGACCGGTTCAAAACTTTCACCCGGACGTGTCCGGGTTCTTGTACTGGAATACTTCAACAGCATAGCGGACCGGCACCCCGGCGCCACATTAAGCTTCGGGGGTGAGTTCGAATCGACCAGCAGGTCATTTACCTCGCTGACGTTCGCTTTCATCATCGCGATCCTGGGCATTTATGTAATCCTCGCCTCACAGTTCAGGGACTACTTTCAGCCAATGATCATTCTTTCAGCCGTGGCCTTTGCCATTATCGGCGTATCGTTCGGCATGTTCATAAGCAGGTCTACCTTCACGGTCGGGAGTTTTCTCGCGGTGATAGGTCTTGCGGGTGTGGCTGTAAATGATTCGCTGATCCTGATTGATTTTATCAATGTACGGAGAAGGGAAGGGAAAGGGATGCGGGAAGCGGTTATAGAGGGATGCAGTCTCAGGATGCGGCCTGTCCTTATTACTACCGTGACTACCGTCCTCGGCCTCCTTCCCATGGCGATCGGCATTCCGGACAAATCCATAGCCTGGGCACCGATGGCCACTGCCTTCTGTACCGGCCTTTCGAGCGCAACCATCCTGACGCTCCTGATCATTCCGGTTGAATACGAGCTTGTCGAAAGGATACGGCCTTTTTTCAGAAGATTATCCGAAAAAATGCAATAAGAAAAGAGCAGGTGTTGTGAAAGCAAATAATTTTCGATACCTTAGACGCAATACCAACCAATCTGAGCGTATACGTTTTTATTCACAGTCTTCTGCATGTCATATCAATAAATTATCGAGTTAATTATTTGATTGAACAATATCTGCTTTTTTCTGGTTATGCGGAAAACAAGACTCTTAACGTGTTTCTTCGATGAATGACTTATATTCGGGAGGAGGGTCCAGAATCTCCATACCCATGCTGAATGAGACACCGTGGGGTGAGGTCTTTGTCTGAAACCACTTCACCTCGCATTTAAGTTCAAGGGCCTTTCCGTCAGGAAGTTTGCACTTAAGTCTGAGCATTGTAGATGGCGTAATATCCACGACACTATTGGCGGTTGCGGTCACCATATACAGACCGTCTTCTGAAAAATTCATGATAATTCCTGCATAGCTTACATCACCCGCGATGATTTCAGCCTGGAGGTTTTCATCAATCCTGTCAATACGTCTCTTATCCATATTACGCTTTACCCAAGTTCAGTTTAGCTTGAATAAGTATACCAGATTAACGACTAATAAAAAAAGAAAAAACCGCCCTGCAAATACCCGGTCGCCGTTCTGACGTACTGCACGGACATGTTATGGTTCAAAATCTTTTTTCACCTCAGGGTTGACTTTAATTCTTATCTCCGGTAACTTAGATCGTTTGCAATTTTTCTGCAAAGATGTCCTCGCCTTAATTAACTCCAGGAAGAGGAAACATTACAGTAAAGTTTTGCGTAAAGAAACCGATAGGGTAAAGCTATGCGTAATTCAGATACATGAATAAACGGAAAGGAGGTAAAAACTATGGCTGGAAAATCAAAGACTGATGTTGCTGCAAGGTCAGGGGCAAAGACCTCTGCCAAGCTCTGCAGCATATGCGGCAACAAGGTAGACGTTATCATGGCCGTCTCTCCATCAGGCAAAAAAAGCATGAGACGCCTTTGCTGTGACGGTTAAGAGATAAGCTCCTGCGGCAGCAACTCATGCCCTGCCGCAGGAGCTTATATGTCCCTCCCTGCACTATTAATCCTTACATCATATTAACCGGGTCTACATCTATATCAACCTTTAAGTCCCTGACGCCCCGGACAGTGTCAAGTATCATCAGCGCCTGTTTACGAAGCGCCTTTGCATTTTTTCCCTTCAGTATAATATGCCACCTCCAGAGTCTCCTTATTTTTTCAATCGGCGCCGGCGCCGGACCAAGAATCTCAATACCATTATGATCAATCTTCTGTATTCTTTTTGAGATAAGCCTGACATCGGCACTGCCGCTCTCTTTTGACCTGAAACTCAGTATAATCCTGACAAGCTTCGAGAATGGCGGATATAAAAGGTCTTTTCTGTATTTTATCTCCTTCTCATAGAAACTGTGGTAGTCATGATTTAACACATACTCAAATACATAATGACCGGTCTCATACGTCTGGATATATGCCATCCCCGGGACATCCCCCCTGCCTGCCCTGCCCGCGAGCTGGGTAAACAGTTGAAAAGCCCGTTCAGCTGTCCTGAAGTCAGGCATATTCAGCGCAATATCCGCCGATATTACCGCCGAGAGCGTCACATCAGGGAAATCATGGCCTTTGGCAACCATCTGCGTACCGAGGAGCAGATCGATTTTTCGCTCTTCCATCTGCCTGACTATCCTGTAGTGCGAGAGTTTTTTCCGGGTGGTGTCCCTGTCCATCCTCTGAAATGAAATTGCCGGTACGAAGGAGCGTATCTCTTCCTCAACCCGCTGGGTACCCGCACCGAGGCATTTGACATCAGCGCTCCGGCATCCCGGGCATAATGGCTCAGGGTTAAGATATGATCCGCAGTAGTGGCAGTTCAATGTCTGTGTGTCCTTGTGATAGATAAGGGTGATACTGCATGAAGGACACCTGTATGTATGACCGCAGGCGCTGCACATGAAATAAGGGGCGTATCCCCGCCTGTTCAGCATAATAAGTGACTGGTGGCCTTTGGCCACATTTTCTTTCAGTTTTTTCAGGAGCCGTTCAGAAAGTGAAAATGTCCTTTTTTCCGCCTTTGTCATGTCGATAATCTCCACTTTTGGAAGCGGTTTCCGGTCAACCCTGTTTTTGAGTTCAAGGTATCTGAATTTTCCCTTCCTGGCCGTGTAATAAGCTTCCAGCGAAGGAGTGGCGGAACCAAGGACAACCTTGAAGTCCTCAATCTGCGCCCTCGCAAGGGCAACGTCCCGCGCATTATACCGCAATCCTTCGAACTGTTTATATGACGGCTCCTGCTCTTCGTCCACAACTATCAGGCCCGTATTCCGGAATGGCGCAAACACAGCGCTCCTGACCCCGACAACAACCCTCACCTCCCCTTTCCTCATCTTCTGCCATTGAGTTATCCTTTCGCCCGTGGACAGACCGCTGTGATAAAAAGCGGTTTTATCCCCGAAGCTGCTCCTGAACCGGTCAACCATCTGGGCGGTAATCGCAATTTCAGGAACAAGCACGATCGCCTCCCTGTTTTCGGGTAAGGACTTTATGGCATTAATATAGACCTCTGTCTTGCCGCTCCCGGTAACGCCATGAAGCAGAAAAACCCCCTTGTGCGCATTGTTTATCTCATAAAGCGCTGCCTCCTGTTCCTGGTTCAGCTCAATTGATTTCCCTTTTTTTATTTCCGCGTCGTATGTAATCCTTGAAGTCCCCGCTTTCTTCCCGGAAAAGAATGCTGAGGGCACGGCATTTTTCAGTGCAAGACCGGGCGCTGCCATATAATACTGAGTTACCCATTTAATGAGTTTCAGCATATTTTCCTGAATAAAGGGCCCTTCATCAAGAATGGATGCGAGCGGTTTGCAGACAAGAGGTTTTTTTACAAGGTGCTTCCCGGTTTCTGCTACGATCCCGACCTTGTGACCGCGCTTAAAGGGCGCATTTACACGTGAACCGACCCTGATATCAGCCTGAAGTTCCTCAGGGACGATATACGTAAATGCCGGGGCATTAATAGGAAACAGGATATTTGCATACATGATATTGATTCAAAAACACCAGACAACCAACGGATATCAGCCGCTGATTTGCACAGATTAACGACAATTTTCAATCTGTTGCAGTAAATTCACTGTTTTCGTTATATCAGTGTTTATCTGCGGCCATATGTTTTATAATTTAGTCGTTATTTTTGTCCCTTCTCCTCTGCCACCACTTTTCAATTTCAACGGCGATAAATACGACGGATGAGAGCGCCAGAGTGATCAGGAGTTCACCGGCCGTCAGAGGGGCTGTCCTGAAAATGGGATTCAGAAAGGGAACATAAATAGTTGACATCTGGAGGAGAAATGTGAGCAGCACCGCGCCGAGCAGCGGTTTATTCGAGAGGATACCGAGTCTGAAGAGCGAAGTCGTGTCAGACCTGATCGCAAGCACATGTCCCATCTGGCTCAAAGAGAGTACTGTAAAGACCATGGTCTGCCAGTGCGTGTCCGCGCTTTTTATAAACCATGCCTGGGTAAATACCGAAACGCTTCCCATTAACAGCCCTACCCAGAACAGATGATACCCGAGACCATGCGCGAATATACTCTCCTGCGGATGGCGGGGCGGCTTTTTCATGATCCCCTTTTCAGCAGGTTCCACGGCAAGCGCGAGTCCGGGCAGCCCATCAGTGACCAGATTGATCCAGAGAATATGTATGGGTAAAAGCGGGATGGGCAGGCCAAGAAACGGTGGAATGAATATGGTCCAGATTTCACCCGAGTTGCTCGTCATGGTGTATTTTATGAACTTTCGTATATTGTCAAAAATCCTCCTGCCTTCCTTTACCGCCTTCACAATGGTCGCAAAGTTATCATCCAGCAAAATCATGTGAGCAGACTCTTTTGATACATCCGTGCCGGTGATCCCCATGGCCACCCCTATGTCCGCCTTCTTCAGTGCGGGCGCGTCATTCACACCGTCTCCAGTCATCGCGACAAACTCCCCCCTGTCCTGGAGGGCCTTGACGATCTTGATCTTCTGCTCCGGGGCCACACGTGCATATACCCTTATTTCTTCGACCTTCTCTTCAAATTCCTCCATTGAAAGGCTGTCAAGTTCAGTCCCGGTAATAACGCCGTCTTCCTCATCAATAATGCCGAGCCTTCGTGCAATATTCCTTGCTGTCAGCCGGTGGTCACCCGTAATCATGACCGGCTTTATACCGGCCGTTCTGCATGTGCCGACCGCCTCGGCAGCCTCCGGCCTCGGCGGGTCCATTAGCCCGGCAAGCCCGATAAACGTCAGGTCCCGTTCAACGGTTTCAGGGGTGATGTCATCCGGGAGGACCTCCCACTGCCTCAGACCAAATGCGAGTGTCCTCAGGCCGTCATCCGCCATCTTTTCAGCAGCTTCCTCAATCTTTGCTGATAAGGATTCACTCATCTCCTCCAGCCCCCCGGATGCCGGACTATTGACGGATGAATCCAGAATTGACTCAACCGCGCCCTTGGTAAAGGATATGATCCTCCCTTCAGGGGTCTTATGAAACGTGGTCATGCATTTTCTTTCAGAATCAAACGGTATCTCCGCCACCCTCGGGAATTTCTTCCTGATTTCGCCCTTCTTCAGCCCGTATGCAGCAGCAATTTCAAAGAGCGCAATTTCAGTCGGATCACCGACCGCATTTCCGTCCCTGTCCAGAAGCGCGTCATTGCTGAGCGCAAGGGCATGCAGCAATGATGAAACCTGTGACGATGCATCAAACTCAAGACCTTCATCGCTGACCAGAAAATTCCTGCATTCAACCGTTTCACCATTTACAAACAATTCCTCAACTGTCATCCTGTTCAGGGTCAGGGTCCCAGTTTTATCAGAACAGATGTATGTCACCGATCCGAGTGTTTCGACGGCAGGCAGCTTTCTCACAAGGGCGTTCTGTCTTACCATCTTTTTTGCGCCGAGGGCAAGAGATATTGTCACGACTGCCGGAAGGGCCTCAGGGATAGCGGCAACCGCAAGACTTATGGCCGTAAGAAACATCAGGAGAGGCTCCTCGCCCCGCATCAGGCCGGTTATAAATATGACCGCGCATATCACAAGCACCGCGATTCCAAGCCTCTGTCCGAACTTTGCGAGTCTCTTCTGCAGGGGGGTCTTCACTTCTTCCGCTTCCTGAAGCAGAGTTGCAATCCGTCCAAGCTCCGTCTTCATTCCCGTAGATACGACCATGCCAGCACCCCTGCCGTACGAGACGACCGTGCCCTTGTACGCCATGTTTATTCTGTCTCCAATGGACGCCGACTCATCCCGCAACGCCTCGACTGTTTTCTCGACGGGTACGGATTCTCCTGTGAGGGCCGCTTCTTCAATCTTTATCCGTGCCGACTCTGTAAGGCGGATATCGGCAGGCACTATCTTTCCTGCCTCAAGCATGACAACATCCCCAGGGACAAGTTCAGCCGCAGGGATATTGATTTTTTCAGCGTCCCTGACAACAAGGGCCGCAGGGGCCGCCATCGCCTTTAATGCCTTCATCGCCTTTTCAGCCCGGTATTCCTGAACAAATCCTATAATGGCGTTCAGGACCACAATCACCACAATAGCTATTGTGTCAACCAATTCTCCGATCAGCCCCGAAACAACGGCAGCGATCATCAGCACCACTATCATAAAGTCCTTGAACTGATCAAGGAACATCATGAGTACTGTTTTTCCGGCAGTTTCCTTCAGCTCATTCGGACCGTATTCATGCAGTCTTTTTTGGGCCTCCGCGGAAGAAAGCCCCTGTTCAGTGGTTTTCAGGAGTACATATATGTCGCTTACAGTTTTATTGTGCCAGTTCAATCTGTTTCTCCCTAAATATTTTCAGTGTCAGACAGTATCAGAATTAAACGCGTTCAGTTAACAGAACTTCTCATATAAAATCACGGTAAAAAATTAAACTCACACAAGTCAAATCAAAAATTTGCCGGATATCCATATAAGAATAATGATTTTAACTTAAATGAGTAAAAATTATTTTGATATTGCGATAATTTGTTTGACAGCAATACGTGAGCTATGCTACATTTTTAGACTTCTTTAGTTCATGATATTTTCATAAACCGAGCACTGCTTACGGCTTTGAGTTTACAGAGGCACTGACTCAGAGCATGGCAGCTCAGATGTACGCGGACGTATTCCGGACATACAAACAATCAACCAAAAAAGGGGGAACAATCATGCCGCTAGATCCAACGAAGCATGCAGACTGGGAAATTGCAGAAGAAGCAGAAAAGTCAATGGCGTCAATTTACGATATTGGAGAACGCCTTGGACTCACCAAAGAAGAACTGCTGCCGCAGGGCCATTACATAGGAAAAATTGATTACACAAAAGTCCTTGAACGCCTGAAAGATAAACCGAATGGAAAGTACATTGATGTCACCGCCATTACTCCCACACCGCTTGGAGAAGGCAAATCCACTTCGTCAATGGGTCTTGTTCAGGGCCTGGGCAAGCTGGGCAAAAGTGTAAGCGCCGCGATCAGACAGCCTTCCGGCGGTCCCACCATGAACATCAAGGGGTCGGCGGCAGGAGGCGGACTCGCGCAGTGTATTCCCTTAACCCCTTTTTCACTCGGATTTACGGGTGATATCAACGCGATCATGAACGCGCATAATCTCGCGATGGTAGCGCTCACCTCAAGGATGCAGCACGAGCGTAATTATACGGATGAACAGCTGATGCGCCTCAGCAACATGGAAAGACTCGACATTGATCCGACAAAAGTTGAGATGGGCTGGATAATGGATTTCTGCTGCCAGGCATTACGAAACATAATTATTGGTATTGACGGGGTCAATGGTAAAAGCGACGGCTATATGATGAAATCAAAGTTCGGTATCGCCGTATCATCAGAAGTCATGGCGATTCTCGCAGTCGCAACGAGCCTGAAAGACATGCGTGAACGTATGGGCAAGATCGTTGTCGCGTATAACAAGAAGGGCAAACCGGTTACGACCGAAGACCTTCAGGTTGCCGGGGCAATGACGGGATGGATGGTTGAGGCCATGAATCCAAGC